>RSAS01000199.1 GCA_003934145.1 Candidatus Viridilinea halotolerans
CCCCGGTTGATCCCCGTCTCACGCTCGTGCTCGTTGCGTTAGCGATCTTTGTGGGTGCCGTGGATCTCACGGTGGTCAGTGCGGTGCTGCCCAAGATTATGCTCGACCTGAACGTCGCGCTGGACACCGAGTTGGGGCGGGCGTCGTGGGTGGTGACGGGCTACCTGTTGGCCTATACGGTGAGCATGACGTTTGTGGGCCGTCTTTCTGATCTGCTTGGCCGCCGTCGGATTTATATGGCGAGCCTGGTAATTTTCCTAATCGGCTCGGTGCAAGTGGCCATGGCGCCCAGCCTGAACTGGCTCATTGCGGGGCGCGTCGTGCAGGCGCTGGGGGCTGGGGCGCTGGTGCCGGTGAGTATGGCGCTGGTGAGCGACATCTTTCCCCCGGCGGGGCGCGCCGCTGCGCTGGGTTTTATCGGTGCGGTGGATACGGCGGGCTGGATGGTGGGCCACCTCTATGGTGGCATTTTGATGCGCATTTTTGATGATTGGCGTCTGCTCTTTTGGATCAATCTGCCGCTAGGACTCGTGGCGCTGGCGCTGACGTGGTGGGCTTTACGCCATGTGCCGCAACAGCGCGGCAGTGGCGGTTTCGACTGGATCGGGACGTTGCTGATCAGCGCAAGCCTGACGGCGCTCAATGTGGGCCTCGCCGCCGGCGCCGAGCTGGGCGCTGCCGATTTCTACGGCGAGCGCGTCGGGCCGCCCCCCTACGCCATACCACTCGTGCTGCTGGCCGCTATTCTGTTGGCCCTCTTCGTCTGGTGGGAGCGGCGCGTGCGCGATCCGCTGCTCGATCTGCGCCTCTTCCGCGACCGATCCGCCGCTGCTGCCTGCGCCATCAATGGCTTGGTCGGCTTCGCTTTGGCCCTCGCGATCACCAATGTGCCCCTCTTCATTAATACGCGCCTGCTGCTCTTTGAGGCGACCGATCCCGACGTGCTGCGCCGCGCCGCATGGGATACCGGCTGGGTACTGTCGGCGCTCACGCTGAGCATGGCGCTTGCTGCGCTACCCGGCGGCTTCCTCGCCGGACGCTGGGGCGACCGTCCGGTGACTATGCTCGGTTTGGCGCTGGCGGGCAGCGGCTACCTGCTGATGAGCGGCTGGGTCGCTACCAGTAGCTACCAGGTGATGGTTGGCCAACTCATTCTCACCGGGCTCGGCCTTGGCCTCGTCATCGCCCCCGCCGCCGACGCCGTGATTCGCGCCGCCACCCGCGACCGTCGCGGCAGCGTGGCCGCCATCGTCATCGCCATGCGTCTCGTCGGCATGACCGCGGGGGTGGCCATCCTCACGACGTGGGGCGTGCAGCGCCAAGACGCGCTGCGGCGCGCTGGGGCAGAAGATCCGCTGGTCTGGAGCGATCCTGCCCTCTTCCTGATGAACATCGCCACAGCGGTAATCAGCGAGACCTTTCTTTTTGGGGCATTGGCTATTCTCTTGGGGTTGATCTTTGCTGCCGCGCTGCGCCAGCGTAGGCAGCCTACGCATGAGGAAGCGTAGTAGGGGAGGAAGGGTGTGCGCGGGAACCAGGTTCCCGCGCACACCCTTGCCAGAATTTGGCGTATGCCAAGCGATTGACACCCCTCCCTCCGCCGTGCTACCATTGCCAAAACGACACGCCAGCAAAGGGTGCCACCCATGCCGAACCTGTTGCCTGACTGGGCCCAGATCTACATCTTTCCCCCGCTGACTGCCGTGGCACTCTGGGCCGGGTTGACGCTACTAGTGGCGTTGCTGAACCGGCGCAGCCCGTGGCCGGGGCGCGTCGCGCTGGTTTTGGCGCTGCCTTTGTTGGGCTTGGCCCACCACGAACTCTGGGCGGTGCGCAGCGACAGCAGCATGCTCGCGGTCTACCGCGCCTTTCTCGCGGGGACGCTCATTTGGGCTTGGCACGAACTCGCCTTCTACAGCAACATCCTCACTGGGCCGTGGCAACGCCCCTGCCCTTCGCATGCACGCGGCTTCAGCCGTTTTGGGTACGCTTTAGGCACCCACCTCTACCACGAAATCGCGGTCTTCGTTGAAGTCGTCTTTATGTTCTGGCTGCTACGCGACGGCCATAACATGATTGGCCCGCTGGTCTTTATCCTGAGTTGGGCGATGCAACACAGCGCCAAACTCAATGTACTCTTTGGCGTTCCTACGCTGAATATCGAACTCTTTCCGCCCCACCTGCGCTATCTTGGCAGCTACTGGCGGCGGCGCTCGGCCAACTTTTTCTTCATTCCTTCAACCTCCATTATCACCATGCTGGCGATTATGCTCTGGACGTCTGCCAATGCCCACCGCCTCGAGACGATTGGCGTCAGTTTTGCCCTGCTTGCTGCGCTGGTCAGTTTGGGGGCATTAGAACACTGGCTGCTCGTTGCGCCCAGCCGTGCCGCGCAGGGCGCGACAATGGGCAGGATTGTTGAGTAGATGTCCATAAATCAATACTTTTCAAAGAAGACCTCACAGGTCTGCCCTGCCGCATTAGGACGCCACCATCAAAGACCTGTGAGGTCTAAGGTATTAGTCTATGTACGTCATCGGCACGGCAGGCCATGTTGACCACGGCAAGTCTACGTTGGTGAAGAGTCTCACCGGCACTGATCCCGACCGCTGGGCGGAGGAGCAGCGTCGGGCGATGACGCTTGACCTGGGGTTTGCGTGGTTCACGCTGCCGAGCGGTCGTGTCGTCAGCCTTGTGGATGTACCGGGCCACGAACGTTTCATCAAAAATATGCTCGCTGGCGTCGGAGGGCTAGATGCAGCGCTGCTCATTGTGGCCGCCGATGAGGCGGTGATGCCGCAGACGTTGGAGCACCTAGCGATTCTCGATCTGTTAGAAGTCCGTCACGGCCTCGTAGTACTCACCAAGGCCGATCTGGTGGATGGCCCCTGGCTCGATCTGGTGCGCGAAGAAGTTGGTGAACGGCTACGCGGCACCAGCCTCGCCGACGCGCCGCTGGTCGCGGTGTCGGCGCGAACTGGCGCGGGGCTGCCCGCACTCTGCCAGGCGCTCGACACCCTCCTTGCCGCTACCCCGACGCGCTCTAGTGCCCAAGGCAGCCCGCGTCTGCCCATCGATCGCGCCTTCACCATTGGCGGCTTTGGTACCGTGGTGACGGGGACGCTCCTCGATGGGCCGTTGGCACTCGGCTGCGACGTTGAGGTGCTGCCGGCGGGCCGCAAAGTGCGCGTGCGCGGCCTGCAGATCCATGGCAGCAAGACCGAACTGGCTCTGCCTGGCAGCCGTGTGGCGGTCAATCTTGCGGGGGTTCACCCCAGCGAACTGGCGCGCGGCGACGTGCTTGCGCTGCCCGGCGTGTTGCGTCCCACCCAGATGCTCGATCTACGCCTGCGCGTCTTGGCCGATGCCCCCGCGCCGATTGAGCAGAACGCTGCGCTCGACCTCTTCAGCGGCACGAGCGAAGTGGCCTGCCGCGTCACCCTACTTGATGCCGAGCGGCTCGATCCGGGTGTCAGCGGCTGGGTGCAACTGCGACTCGCTACGCCGGTGGCGCTGCTGCGCGGCGACCGCTGCATCCTGCGTGTAGCCTCACCCTCGCGCACCGTCGCTGGCGGCAGCGTAGTCGCCACCCACCCGCTGCGTCATCGTCGCTTCCGCCCGGAGGTGCTGGCCCAACTCGAAATCCTCGCACGGGGCGAGCCTGCGGATCTCCTGCTCCAGGCGCTGAGCGCGGGCATGCCATGTTCATGGGAAGAGATTATGAGCGCTAGCGGGTTGTCTGCGGCCCAGGTGCGCCAACTCGGAGCGCAAATGGCTGCGGCGAGTCGCCTGGTGCTGCTCAACGACGAGCCAAATCTGCCCCTGCTCATCAGCATCAACGGCTGGCAGCAACTCAGCGCACGGCTGCAGGACATCTTGCGTGCGCATCACCGTCGCTACCCATTGCGGCGCGGCATGTCGCGTGAAGAGCTACGCCAGAAACTGGGGCTTACGCCACACCGCCTCACCCCCGTCGTGAATGAAGCGGCGCGCCAAGCACTCGTCGCCCGCAACGAGACCAGCGTCTGGCTGCAGGGCCACGCCCCGCGCCCCGACACGGCAGGCCAGCAGGCGCTTGATGCCGCGCTCGGCGCAATGGCGCGTCGGCCCTACAGCCCGCCCAACCCTGATCTCGACAGCGAGTTGCTCGCGTGGGCGTTGGAACAGCAGATGCTCGTGCGTGTCGCCCCCGACATCTTCTTTCTCCCCGCGACCTACGCGGAACTAGAGGCATGGGTACGCCACACGATCGCGTGTGAAGGCAGCATCAGCCTCAACCACATCCGCGACCACTTCGGCAGCAGCCGCAAATACGCCCTCGCCCTCCTCGAACACCTCGACGAGCGCAAGATCACGCGGCGCAGCGGCGAGGGGCGGGTGTTGGTGTAGGTTGCAGCCCAAGGGTACGCGAGGGAACTAGGTTCCCTCGCGCACCCTTGGGCGGCAGCGGGGTTTGGGGCAAGCCCCAACGACTTTGGCGTGGCCTTAACCTCCGGCGGGGGTTCGGGGGCATGGTCCCCGAAGAATCACCCCTTCCGGCGGGGTTTTAGGGGGCGCAGGTCCCCGAAGAATCACCCCTTCCCCACGTCACCTCCGGCGGGGGTTCGGGGGCATGGCCCCCGCAAAAGCCCCGGCGGGGGTTCGGGGGCATGGCCCCCGAAGAATCCCCCCTTCCCCACGTCATCTCCGGCGGGGTTTTAGGGGGCGCAGGTCCCCGAAGAATCACCCCTTCCCCACGTCACCTCCGGCGGGGGTTCGGGGGCCTGGCCCCCGCAAAAGCCCCGGCGGGGGTTCGGGGGCATGGCCCCCGAAGAATCACCCCTTCCCCACGTCACCTCCGGCGGGGGTTCGGGGGCCTGGCCCCCGCAAAAGCCCCGGCGGGGGTTCGGGGGCATGGCCCCCGAAGATTATTATTGCACGATGACGGCGTAGCCGTCATCGTGCAATAATGACACTTACACGAATTTCCAACATAGTGTACAATAAAACAAAACCTTAACCAGTCAACGTGCTGACTGAACGGTTCGCTGTAGAACCTTTTCGTGGCTTCTTTTTTTGATGCCCATGCGTTGCTTGGCTGCGCCCGGAGCGCCAATTGCCCCGGCAGCGCCTGCACCCAACGGAAAGGAACTCCCCGTGAACCCAACTGATCTTGCCCAGCAGACCTATCTGGAGCAGCGGCGCGAGGCGCTGATTGACAGCCAAATAGACGTTGTATATGCCGCGATTGAGGCCCGCGCCTACTTTGAGGCCTTACCGAAGCGCCGTATCTGTCCCAAAGAGGTGGCCCGCTTAGAGCGCATTACCTTTGAAGCTGAACAGCGTAGCGTCAATCTTGTGCGGGCGATTGCGGCAATTGGTGCTGAGCTGGATAGCCGATAGCCGATAGCCGATAGCCAATAGCCAATAGC
Source organism: Candidatus Viridilinea halotolerans (assembly GCA_003934145.1). Lineage (GTDB taxonomy): Bacteria > Chloroflexota > Chloroflexia > Chloroflexales > Chloroflexaceae > Viridilinea > Viridilinea halotolerans. The sequence goes on from RSAS01000199.1 coordinate 5,412, forward strand.
CGATAGCCAATAGCCAATAGCC
>RSAS01000680.1 GCA_003934145.1 Candidatus Viridilinea halotolerans
CCCCCATCCAATACGCCGACTTCGCCGCCTGGCAACGCACTTGGCTCGCCTCGGGGGTGATGGAGGCGCAACTGAATTGGTGGCGCGAGCATCTCAGTGGTGCGCCGGCCCTGCTCACCCTGCCCACCGACTACCCGCGTCCAGCGGTGCAGACGTTCGCAGGGGCTACGCACGCCTTCACCCTCTCTGCTGAACTCAGTGCGGCCCTTCGTTCGCTCAGCCGCACCCACGGCGTGACCCTCTTCACCACGCTGCTCGCCGCCTTCCAAGTCCTCCTGATGCGCTCCAGCGGCCAGAGCGATCTCGTCGTTGGCGTGCCGGTCGCCAACCGCACCCGCGTCGAGATCGAGTCCCTCGTCGGCATGTTCGTCAACACGTTGGCTATTCGCAGTCGCCTGGCCGACGCGGATGGCAATGCGCTACGTTTTAGTGACCTGCTGAACCAATTGCAGCAAACCATGCTCGACGCCCAGCGCCACCAGGATGTCCCCTTCGAGCAGGTGGTCGAAGCATTGCAGCCGCCACGCAGCCTCAACCACACGCCCCTCTTCCAAGTGATGTGCAACCTTGTGCAGATGGGCGAAGCGACGCTTGATCTGGCGGGTATTGTGGCCGAACCACTCGCGCTGAACGACACCGTTGCCAAGTTTGACCTATCGCTACACATTGCGGAGACCCCGGGCGATAGTCCGCTCCAGATGAGTTTGGAATACGCCACCGCGCTCTTCGCCCCCGCCACCATCGCGCGTATGGCGGGCCACCTAGTCACGCTCCTCACAGCGGTCGTAGATCATCCCGAAGAGACCATCACGACCCTACCGCTGCTGACCGAGCGTGAACGCCAGCAACTCGTCGTGGAGTGGAACAACACCGCCGCCGCCTTCCCCCAGGATCGCTGCATCCACCAACTTGTCGCCGCACAAGCCGCCCGCACCCCCGACGCCATCGCCGTCATCGCCCCCTCCCCCCATCCTTCATCCCTCATCCCTCATCCTTCATCCCTTCCTCCTTCATCCCTTCCTCCTTCATCCCTCATCCCTCATCCTTCATCCCTCGCCTCACATACCACCTACGCCGACCTCCTCGCCCGCGCCAACCAACTGGCCCATCATTTACAAGGA
>RSAS01000171.1 GCA_003934145.1 Candidatus Viridilinea halotolerans
GATTGGGATGCCACGGATGGCCCTCACCCCCTGCCCCCTCTCCCACGTTGTGGGCATGCCCTTACCCAAAACGTTTTACGCACATTTGGTCTTCTGTGAAAACGAGTCTGTATACCGACCTGAATGGGCAACATGCCCTCATCCATCCCGTTTGGACGTGATACGACACGGTTACCAGCCGTTCTGGTATGCTTCATGAACGAGGGAACGGTGCGGAGCCGTTCTGGTGTGGCAACAGAAAGGTCACGGGAATGTACGAGGAGACCACGTGGGCGGAAGAGGAGTTTGGGGCCGCTGAGATGGGTGACGTGCGACGCACCCATCGCTTGGTGGAATTGACCGAGGCGTTGGGTGCGCAGCCCCATGCGTCGTTGCCCCAAGCAACGGAGGACGCGGCCCAACTGAAGGCGACCTATCGCTTCTTCGAGAGCACCTATGTGCAACCCGATGCCATCCTGGAGAGCCATGTTCACGCCACCATGCGTCGCATGCAGGACGAGTCCATCGTGCTGGCGGTGCAAGATACGACCTTGCTTGACTATACCCATTTCCCGGAGATCAAAGGCCTGGGGCCGCTGGCCTCGACCAAACAACGCGGCTTGCTGGCCCATACTACCTTGGCCATCACCCCCGACCATGTCCCCTTGGGCCTGCTGGCGCAAGAGGTGTGGGCCCGCGATCCGGATGTCCGCCGCGAACAGGATCACAAGACCCGCCCCCTCGACGAGAAGGAGAGCCAGAAGTGGATCACCAGCCTGAACGCCGCGATTGCGGCCCGCACGGTGTGTCCAAACACCCACATCGTGAGCGTGGGCGACCGCGAGGCCGATGTCTATGACCTCTTCATGCTGGAGCGTCCCGACGGGGTGGATTTGCTGGTGCGGGCGGCACAAGATCGCAAGATTGTTGGGCCAGAAAGCTATCTGTGGGCCGCAATGAAGGCGACCGCTCTGGCGGCGACCGTCGAGATTGAGGTGGGCGAGCGCAAACAGCAGCCCGCACGCATCGCCACCTTGGACGTGCGCTTCCGTGAGATGACCCTGCATCCGCCGAAGAGTCGGGCCAAGGAGCGCTTGCCGAAGGTGACGGTCTTTGCGGTCTGGGCGGTTGAGCCGCATCCCCCGGCGGGGGCGACGGCCATCGAATGGCTGTTGCTGACGACCATGGCCGTCACGACCGTTGACGACGCGCTGACGCGCTTGGCGTGGTACGCGGCGCGCTGGGGGATCGAAGTGTGGCATAAGGTCTTGAAAAGCGGCTGCCAGATCGAGCAGAAGCGCTTGGCGACGGCGTTCCGCTTGAAGACCTGTTTGACCCTCTATAGTGTGATTGCATGGCGCATCATCTATGCCACCATGCTGGCCCGCACGGTCCCCGATGCGCCATGCACGATGTTGCTGGACGACGCCGAATGGAAAGGGCTGTATTGTCGCATTCATCGGGTCTCCATTGTCCCCGCCAAACCGCCATCGTTGCGCGAGGTCGTGCGCTGGCTTGGCCAACTGGGTGGCTTCCAGGGGCGTAAGGGTGATGGGGAACCGGGCGTCAAAGCCATGTGGAATGGCTTCCAGCGCCTGGCGGACATTGCGGAGATGTATCGGATTATGCAGTCGCCACATCAGGATTCTCCGGCGGGTCTCCCCGACCTCATCGCACGGGAGTGACCAATGGCGTATCCCGCAGTTTCTCGTAGCGGTCTCCGGTGTAGCGGCATGTTTGGAGGGTTCTCGCTGCGTGAGCGCATCAGAAAGCCATGTTCGTTAACGCACAAGCGTTTTATTAATGTTTTGGGTAAGGGCATGCACGTTGTGGGAGAGGGGGGAAGAGATTGAGATTCTTGGCGTTGCAATGGGGTTCCAGGGTGAGGCGTACAGATTTTCTGTCCGTCCATGAACACCGGCGGGGGCGCGGGGGAGGCTTCGCCTCCCCCGCATACCTCCTTTTTAGGTACACAGTGACGGCGAAGCCGTCACTGTGTACCTAAGGTGTAGGAAGGGTGCGCGAGGGAACCTGGTTCCCTCGCATCCTGCCACCGTCCGGCGGGGCGTAGGGCGCAGCCCTACAGGTTTTGGTCACACCCAAATCACCTTTGTTGCGTGTTGGCGGCGCAGCCACCAACACGCAACAAAAGAAGCGTAATGTAAGGATTAAAAAATATGCAAGAATCATCACTGCCATCAGATTTTTACCTGCTGGCAAAGCAGAAGCGCCGGATGCGGCGTGAGGCGCATGCGCATCGTGATCTTATTACGGATCGTGATAAACGCAGTAAAGTTATTCAAGAACTGATTGAAAATTTGGTAGCATATCGCGAAGCCCAAGCGATTCACTGCTATTTGGCGATTCGTTCCGAGGTAGAGACGCGCCACCTGATTGCGGCGGCATTGGCGGGGGGCAAGGGAGTGGCATGCCCCCTAGTGGATGCGCAGGGTGTGGTGCAGCATAGCTGGCTGACGGGGATTGATCCTGCGTTGTTCACGCGTGATGCGCTTGGCTTGCCCCAGCCCAACCAATTGAGCCCGGCCCGCGCGGATGCGTGGCAGGTGACCTTTGTACCGCTGCTCGCCTTTGATCGCACTGGCTACCGCTTGGGGTATGGCAAGGGCTACTACGACCAGATTCTGGATACGACGCAAGGGCTTGCAGTTGGCATTGCCTTTGCGGCCCAAGAGGTTGCATCGGTGCCGCGTGAGCCTCATGATCGTCCTCTTGATCTGGTTGTGACTGAGGAAGGTTTGATCTGGATGTAACCTTTTGGCCCCCAACTACGTATTATTGTTGTGCAAGCGCGTATGCGCATGCTAGAATGAAAGCGCCAGAGCAGCCCAATGGGGGCGCAGCGCACATCATGGTAATCTGTCATTCGCAAAGAGGAGCATGACAATGTCTATTCTGGGCCGTATCAAGGACTTGGTCAGCGCCAACGTCAATTCGATGCTCGACCGGGCGGAAGATCCTGAGAAGATGGCGAATGAGTACCTGCGCCAGCTCACCAATGAGCTCTATGAGGTACGCACCGGCGTGGCGACCGCAATGGCCGATGAGATGCGCCTGGAGCAGCGGCGGGTCGCGGCGTTCGGCGAGGTAGGCCAGTGGCAGTCAAAGGCCGAAGCGGCCCTGCGTGCGGGCGATGAGGAGTTGGCGAAAGCGGCTCTCGCACGGCGCGGGCAAGCCCAGCGCCTCGCGGAGCAGTATCAGCAGCAAGAGTCGGCCCAAGAGGAGCAGGTCAATGCGATGCAGGATGCGCTGGTGCAACTCGAAACGCGCATTGCTGAGGTAAAGGCGAAGAAAGAACTGATTATCGCCAAGAAGAACCGTGCGCAGACCCAAGAGGCGCTACAGCGCACCGCCCAGCGGATGGGCCAGGTCTCGGCGATTGATAAGCTCGATCAGCTTGAGGAGCGTGTAGACGACCAGCTCAACAAGGCTGAGGCGATGGCCAAGCTGGAGCAGGGTTCGCTGGAGAATCGTTTTGCCAACCTGCAGCAGCAGGCGGAGGTTGACTCCGAGTTGGCTGAACTGAAGCGCAAGATGGGAATGTAGTTTTGGCTTGGAGTTTATAGAGCGGGTCGGGGCGAACCAAGTTCGCCCCGACCCGCTTTATGTTTTGGGCTTGCCACCTTGAAACCCGCTATGGGGCTGCGCCCCATGTGCATTACGTTAAGGGGCCTGCGGCCCCTAAAACCCCGCCGGAAGGGGGAAATTCTTCGGGGGCCATGCCCCCGCCCCCCCCGCCGTAAGGCCCGTTAGGGGCTTAACTGCGCCCCACACCCGCCGAGCGGCAGGAGGATGCGCGGGAACTAGGTTCCCGCACGAATCCTCCCCACACGCTGCGTCGTCTTACTGCCGACATACGGGAATCTGGATCTCGGTCACATGGGCATCGGGGGTCTCCGCCTGCTCCAGATAGATCTCGCGACTAGCGCCGCAAGGCGTGTAACCGCCGGCCTTGATCCAGTCCATGAGTGCAGTGTAGGCCGCAGGCAATCCCTCCCAGGTGCCGCGATGGATCGTGGCAGCGACGGTTGCACCAGGTAGCGTGTAAACTCGCACCCGTCCGCCCTCGGGAACAGGGGCCGTAAGATACGCAGCAGCCTCCATGTCTGGGTCAACCTCCTTGTAGCCCTCATTGTGATCAATCCCGACGGCGATGCCACCCGCACCGTGCGGGCCCAAATAGGCGTACAGTTCATTGAAGAGCGGGCCAATAGCGGCGTAGTTCGGGATGACCTCGCGAATGCCGGCCACCAACTGCGGTTCGATCTCCTTTAGCACCACATCGTAGTCAGACATCGTACCCTCCTGTTCAATTTGGGTGTGACCAAAATCTGTAGGGCTGCGCCCCACGCCCCGTCGGACAGTGGGAGGATGCGAGGGAACCTGGTTCCCTCGCGCACCCTTCCTACGCCTTTTGGTCACACCCTGTTCAATTAGGGCTCAGTTTGTGTATGTGCGAACATATTTGCTTATTATAAACTGTAGCACGTTCGTTTGTCAAGAAGCTAAAATGGCTAGGGCGCAAAACTCGCGCTGTGAGGGAACGCTGCTACGCGGTTCTCGTCACTTGACGTGCTTTCTGAGCGGCGCTGTTGTCCTATTTTTTAGTTCCTAGCGCCTGTCCCCTTCCCCAAACGATACATCTGCTCTACCGCAGGCCAGAGCGCAATGCCCAACAGCGCAAGGCCATTGACGACCATAACGTACTGAATCCCGGCGCTGAAGCCAATCATCGCGGCCTGAACCGCCAGCCAGATGAGCAGTAGGAGGCCCAAAATGAGCGTCCCCGTCCAAGCCCAGTAGTGGCCGCTCCAGCGGGCGAGTGCTGCGGCCCAGGGCCAATTCGGGCGCACAAACAGGCCAAAGCTCATGGCGAGCGGGGCCAGTCCCATGACAAAGAGCAGGAACAGACCGGGCAGGATGAAATTGGGCACGGGTAAGCGTGGCAGAAGGATATCCACCCCCATCGCGGCTCCGGATGGATCGAGCAGCATGGCGATGCCGCCGTACAAACCGCCAAAGGCCAGGAAAACCAACCAGAATAACAGCATCCAGAGCGCAGGATGGCGCTGCATAGGGCACCTCTATTATCCTACCGAGCCGCTTCGTAGCACGCCCTACAACGTGCCTCGTAGAGTTCGAGGCCACCGACAACTAGCGTGGCCGCGTCGGCGGGGGCGGGCAGGCCATTGATCAGGCGTTGCGAACGGGTGGCGTAGGCACCGCAACGGGCGCAAATAGCGTAGAGTTTGTCTACTTGTTCGGCGATGGCCATGAGTTGCATCATGCCGGGGAAGGGCTCGGCGCGGTAGTTCTGATCGAGCCCGGCAACGATCACGCGTAGGCCGCGATCGGCGAGATCTTG
>RSAS01000601.1 GCA_003934145.1 Candidatus Viridilinea halotolerans
GGTCTATGCTCTCCCTTATTTGAAAGGTATTGGGGCATGGCCCCCGAACATCCCCGTCCGGCGGGGGCGCGGGGGCATGGCCCCCGAACATCTTTCCTTTCCCTACGCGGGTCTGCGGGAGAACATGGTTCTCCCGCAGACCCACTGAAGGAGATCGCCATGGGCGACAGCGAAATCGAACCACACGGTACGCCGGAACAGGCTGGGACGCCCCGCCAAGCAGCAGATATTGATCTGATCGTGGTGCTTGATGATGCGCGACCGGCGACGGAGGCGCTGGATGCCTTTAGCTCCGCACAGGTCGCCCGGCCTCACTACTATCTGAGCCAAGCCGGTCAGGTCTACCAATTGATGGCCGCTGGGCGCAGTGGCACCTACCTGCCCAAGGCGATCTACGGGGGGCGCTGGCGCAACCTGAAGCGCATTGCGCTCAGTGTGGCGCTAGAGCGGCCCGCACAATGGGCTTACAGCGATGAGCAATTGCGTGCGCTGGATCAACTGGTGGCACTCTTGCTGGCCCGCCACCAACTCAGCGTGACGGCATTGGCCACCCTGCTGCCCGACGTGATCGGGCGGCTGCGCGTGGTAGCCTACCTGCCGCCGCCGCCGCCCATGCCCTACGATGAGGCGGAGGTGGTGCTGGGCACGGGGGCGGCGGGCGAGGCCGACCTCTTCGCGGCGCTCTTTATGGAGAGCTACAAGCCGCTGGCCGGGCCGGGGAGTATGCGCCAAGCCTTTGCCATTCGCGCCGGGCAACAAAACCTGGGCGCACCCATTGGCCGCAACGGGCCGCCGCCGGTGGTGGTGGATGGCCGCTCCTTCAACTTCCAGCCCTACGCCCGCGATACGCTCTTCAACGAAGGCACCGATTACGCAGCGGTACAACACCTCAGTGCCCTCTTTGAACCCAACGCCAACGGCATCCCCACCCACGGTCTCGCCCGTGAACTCTTGGCGGCCACCTATCGTCTCGCGCTCGACGCGGTGCAGACGGCGGGCGTGCCGATCTCCGGGCGCACAACGCTCGAACCGGGCTGGCGCTTCCATCAGGTGGCACGTAACGCTGGCTACGGCCCACCGCTCAGCGGCAACTACCGCACCCCTTGCCAACGCTACGCCATGCAGGTCTTTGCGGGCGAAACGCTCTATACGCCGGTGAGCGAGTTGGGCGGTTACCGCCTTCTGAGTACGACCGCCCCCAGCGACCCCGCCTACACAGCGGTTTGGCAAGAGACCTACAGGGTGGCGCGCGCCCCCTACCAACCCGACGATCCTATGCACCGCCACGCCGTCGCGTTGCGCCTCGGCGCACCACTCAGCGGCCCCTACCAAGCTGTGCTGAACGGTATTGCTTACCGTGTGCAGATCTGGGCGCACGATACGCTCTTCCAAGAGGGGCCAGATGGCCAGATTCGGCGTATGAGCGAACTCGCCAAACCGGCGGGCGTGGCGAGTTGGCGGCCTAAAGCGCCCAACCAGACGGCCCCACCACCACCCAGCACCAGGCTAGCCCCGCTTGTTAGCGACGGCGGGGCGGGAACGCCGATTCCCGGCGACATCGACTGGCCGCCGCGCCCTAAATTCAACATCATCACCGATACCAACGGCGCCCGCGCCCGAGCGCTTGGCGACCTGCAATGGAAACCGGCCCAAGGCATCACCATCACCATCACCAACGACTGGGCCGAAAAGCACATTGTCGAGGTCAACATCCCGCAGTTGCTACAGATCCCCGGCGTCAAAAACCCAATCCTCAAATTCCACCGCATCGCCGCCGAGCAACTGCGCCTGCTCTTCGTCGCATGGGAGGCCGCCGGGCTGATGCATCTCATCAAGACCTTCGACGGCGCCTGGGTGCTGCGCGTCATCCGCGCCAACCCGAGCATGCTCAGCAACCATGCCTACGGAACCGCCTTCGACCTCAACGCCCGCTGGAACGGCATGTACAAAGTAGCAGCCTTCGTCGGCGCAACCGGCTCGGTGCGCGAGTTGGTGCCGCTCGCCAACGCCCATGGCTTCTACTGGGGCGGCCACTGGAACTTCGACGGCAAAGGCGCCAGCGACGGCATGCACTTCGAGTGGGCGAGGCCGCTGTAGGGTTTTACCAAGGGCGGGTAGGCGGGAACCGAGTTCCCGCCTACCCGCCCTGAGCGTTACGCGGCAAAGTCAAATACTGGGGCAGAAATAACTCTGGCTGGTGTTTGACGTGACTGAAGCATACGCTGAATTTTCGCCACGGTTTCCGGAGCAAACAAGCGCTCACCCGTTTCAACATTAACCCGCGCTGGTACATGTTCGATTACGATAATTTCGGTTCCCAGATCGAGAATATAGGTCACTTGTTGAATCTCAAGTGGTTCGTTCCATTTCATGCGGGTAGCCCTCAATGATTTGGGTGTGACCAAAATCTGTAGGGCTGCGCCCCACGCCCCGCTGGGCGGTGGGAGGATGCGAGGGAACCAGGTTCCCTCGCATCCTCCCTACAAGTTTTGGTCACACCTCAATGATTTCCGCCATTGCGAACGCTTCATAGACCTCTTCGAGAAAAATTGATCGCACAATGCTTTGGGTAAGCGCATGCTCGGAAAATTCAAAGGCGTGTTGCTGAATCTTGATCTGTATATCTGCAAGCATGTTTTCACTCCAGCGCCAGCACCGTCAGCGTATCAGTAATCGCCCGCATATTCGCGTAGGCGTTGTTGCTCAGCACAATCACGGTAAGCCCTTCGTCGGGGTAACGTCCGAACCAGGTCGCCGCACCGCTCATCGAGCCAGGGTGGTAGACGAGGCGACGCTCGCCGCGCTGTTCGACCATCCAGCCCAGCGCGTAGCGCCCCGGCCCAGGGGTGACCATCACGCCAGCCAGTTCGGGCGGCAGCAATTGGTTGCCATCAAGGGCGAGGGCGAAGAGGTAGAGATCCTCGACCGTCGCGTAGAGATCGCCCGCCGCGAAGAGGTTACTCGCATTCAAGGGAATGTCGCGCACGGCGCCAGCATAGCCGCGTGTGCCTTCGAGCGGGCTAAAGTCGCCCGGATCCTGGCCGCTGTTCTCCATGCCGAGCGGCGCAAAGATCTCATCGTGCAGCAATTCGGCGTAGCTCTGGCCCGAAGCGGCCTCGATGATCAGGCCGAGCAGCAAAAAGTTGGAGTTGGTGTAGTGGTAGATCGTGCCGGGCGTAAAACCGAGCGGCAAATGGCGAAAGCGTGCCACAAGTTGCTCCGGCGTTGAGGGTTGCAGTTCATAGTGGACAAAATCAGCGAAATCGGTATAGTTGGGAATGCCTGAAGCTTGGCGTAGCAAATGGTTGACCGTAACGGGTTCCCATGCGGGTGGACAAGGCGCAAGGTAGCGGCAGATCGAAGCTTCAAGTGCCAAACGATCACTCGCCACCAGGCGTAACGCCGCCATGGCCGTAAAGGGCTTGGTAACTGACGCGAGGCGGTAGCGCGTGCGCGCCGTCGCGGGTAGCGCCTCCTCGCGGTTGGCCAAACCGTAGCCGCGACTAAGCAGCACATGGCCGCGGTGGGCCACCAGCACCGAGCCACTAAAGCTGGCCTGCTGGGTTAAACTGGCCAGATAGCCATCCATCCGCTCGGCACGCTCCACCGCCGTCAGTGGCGGTGGCGGAGCGCTCGTGACCGACTCCATCATGCCGCTCAGCGGCGGCGCTGCCGCCGCACCGTTGCCGCCAATCGCCTCGCCGCCTCCTAAGAGCGGGGTTACCGTCGGCAGCACCGTCGGCCCAAAGGCGGCATCGGCAACAACGTCGCCCTGTCCAGCCTCACGCACCCCGAAGGGTGAAGCGCAGGTATTGAGCAACACCAGCAGACAAAAAGCGAGCCCGATCAGGCGGGCGGGGTAACGCATATCACAACTCCATCAAGCCATACGCCGCCGCCCCATAGAGCGCCGTCTTGGGGTTAAGGATGGCATAGAGCGGAATGCGCTCCATCAGATCGCGGAAGCGTCCTTTGTTGCGCATCGCTTGCAGCAGGTGGCGTTCGCGCAGTTGCGGCAGAATGCGCGGCGGAATACCACCACCCACATAGACCCCGCCCGTCGCCATAACCTTCATCGCCAGGTTGCCAATCTCGCTACCCAAAATCCCAATGAAGCAATCGAGCGTCGCCACACAGAGCGGGCAAGGCTCAGCCAACTCCAGCGCCCCCGCCACAATCACCGGCGTGGGGTCGGCCACCTGCGCGATGCGTTCGGCAATGTGTGGTGTTTCATTGGTAAAGACACGATTACGAAAATAGGCATAAATATTGGGTATGCCCATGCCCGAACAGACCCGTTCGTAGCTAACGTGGTGATGTTCCTCCAGCAAATAGCTCAGCAGGCCGGCTTCGGTCTGGGTCGTCGGCGCAAACGAGGAGTGGCCGCCCTCGGAGGGATGGGCGCGGTAGCGTCCGTGATCCCACGTAAGGAAAGCCTCGCCCAAACCGGTGCCCGGCGCAATCACGGCCATCGCGCCGCCCTCCAGCGGCTCACCGGGGTTGAGCGTCGCCACATCGGCAGTCTCAAGGAACGGCACCGCCTGCGCAATCGCCTGGAGATCATTGATCAGCGTCACGGGCACGCCGCCAAGGGCGCTACACAGCACATCAGCAGCAACGACCCATGGCAAATTGGTAATCGCCGCCCGCCCGCGTACTACCGGCCCCGCGACACCGAAACAGGCCGCCTCCAGCGGATAAGGATACTGCGCACAAAACGTGCGCACCATATCCTCTAGGCCCGCATAATGGGCACTGACAAAACTCTGTTCCGCCAACGGCGCATGGGGGCCAGCCGTGCGCTCAAAGAGCGCCAGATTGGTCTTGGTGCCACCAATGTCTCCGGCAAGGATCATAGTTATCCCACCCCGCGCAGCGCGAGCGTTGGATAGAGGCGGTGGATCACACTGGCCACCACCTGGATCAAATTAGGCTGGCCCTTGGCCAGCGCCGTAAGGCGGCGATGGATGACAGCGCGTTCGCTGTAATTGGCATCAAGTTTGGCCCAACGCGGCAGCAGATCTTGTTCGATCCAGGCCCAGCGATCCGCGCCGTTGCAGACGCTGCGTTGGCCGCTGGCCAGCGCCAAGGGGCCGAAGTAACCATTGAATGATGGTTGACCAATGAGGGCCGGGGTGCCCTCGAAATCGAGCCACGAGCCAAAGGAGGCGATGATCTTGCCCTGGTTCGACATACGATCCATAAAGGGCGGTAGAATCGTCATCTGCTCACGGTAGAGCATCGCAGTCGCCGCTTGGCGAATGCGATCCTTGGCCTCCTCGCACTTGACAGGATCGCACATCATGTGCGCCCCCTCGTCGAGCATGCGGAAGGCATCGAGAATCGGCTGC
>RSAS01000909.1 GCA_003934145.1 Candidatus Viridilinea halotolerans
CCCCTCCGAAGGGGGGATTCTTGAGGGCCATGCCCCCACCCCCCCGCCGGAGGGGGGGGGCTTGAGGGCCATGCCCCCAAACCCCCTCCGAAGGGGGGATTCTTGAGGGCCATGCCCCCACCCCCCCGCCGGAGGGGAAATTCTTGAGGGCCATGCCCCCAACCCCCCGCCGGAGGGGATTCTTGGGGGCCATGCCCCCAACCCCCAGAGGATGGGCGAGGAAACCTAGTTCCCTCGCCCATCCTTTCCCTGATGAATTTATGGCCGCACTTTCTCCTGAAATCGATCAACTGATTCATGCCGTGATGTCACCGCTGACCACGATTTACGGCACGATCCAACTGCTTCAGCGCTCGCTGCGTGCGCATGATCACAGCCAGATTGAACTCTTGGTGGCGGTGCTTGAACGCAATACGGTGCGCCTTCAGCAGACGTGCGAATTTTTAGTTAAACACGCAGATACTGAAAATGATCTAATTCGTATCACGATACCGACTGATCAACTTAGTAGCGCGACGACCCACATTGCCCAAGCGGCGCAACAAGCGGTGCCACGTAGCTATCCTACCCGTCCGCAAAGCCTGCTCCCGCTGAGTGACAGCGCTGGGCACATCTTGTGCATTGTGCCGCTTAGCGACACGAATGCCATCTTGCATGCCGCACTCACCCTGCATGGTCATCAGGTCACCAGCGTGCATACGGCAAGTGCCGGGCTTGATCTGGCCCGTAGTATGCGTCCAAGCCTAATTTTGATCGATCCTGAAGTAGATCTTCAGACTGAATTCATTATTCCGCTTTTAAGCGAAGATCCTGACACCAAAACCACCCCTTTGGCACTGTTGGGGCTGAGTGTGCCGTCGGGGCGGGCAACGCCGCCGCACCTGATCAACCCGCAACTGCCGCCCGATCAGATCGCGGCGCTGATCAGCACGCTGATCTCCCCGGAAGTGAGTGCGCATAACGCTCGCCCCCACCTGCTCATTGTGGACGACGAGAGCGATATTGCCGCGATGCTCGCTCACCAGTTTGCGCATGAGGGCTTTCAGACGACGCAGGTGTATAGCGGCACCGCCGCGTTACGCCTCACCCGCGAGCAGCAGTTCGATCTCATTTTGCTC
>RSAS01000271.1:0-10391 GCA_003934145.1 Candidatus Viridilinea halotolerans
TGAGGTGGGGCGCACACCCATAGATCCAAAAACGCACTAGAACCCTTGCGCCCCATCTCACAGGTTTTTACGAACTTCCATACCTCACAGGCTTTTTTACGAACTTCCACACCTTAAGAGGCATCAATGAAATCCATAATGCCACTACAGCCAGGACGGTACTACCACATCTACAATCGTGGAAACAATCGCGAGGATCTGTTTCGCGAGGAGCGGAATTATCGTTACTTTATGGGACTCTACGACCGTCACATTACGCCGGTTGCCGAGACCTTCGCCTATTGCCTACTACACAACCACTTTCACTTCCTCGTGCGCATTAGTGAGCCTGTTCCCGTGCCAGTAACTACGTCGGCTGCTAAAGCGATGAAGCCATCACAAGCATTCTCGAATTGCTTTAATGCCTATGCCAAGACGATCAATAAAGCCTATGGACGTACAGGTAGTCTGTTTCAGGATCGCTTTGGGCGGATCGAGGTAACGACGGAGGCATACTTTGCCCGCCTTGTTGTTTACATCCACCGCAACCCCCAGAAGCATGGGTTTGTTGCTGATTTCCGAGACTGGCCGTGGTCATCGTATCACGCCCTAACGGGGACAAGCGCAACTAGGCTCAATCGTAGCGCGGTGTTGGGATGGTTTGGGGATCAGATGGAGTTCCATGCGCTTCATCAAGCAGATTACACCGAAGACCTCACAGGTCTTCGAGACCTGTGAGGTCTAGATCGTATGTTCAACGAAGCCAACAGCGTCGAGCACTTCATCCGCGACCTACTCGCCGGGAAGCCGAAGCAGACCAGGGACGCCCGCGAGGGCTATGGACGCGATAGTGCGGCCTTGAGCGCGACCGGGCTTGGCTGGCGCTACATCCCCTCCGACCAACTGCCGCGCCAGCCGAGCGAAGTGCTGGTCGAAGCTCATCTGCGCGACGCGCTGCTGCGGCTCAACCCTGAAATCGCGGCCCAGCCCGCACGGGCTGACGAGGTACTCTACAAGCTGCGCGCGATCATTCTTGCAGTGCGCGGCGACGGACTAGTACGCGCCAACGAGGAGTTCATCGCTTGGCTGCGCGGCGAGCGCACGATGCCCTTTGGCCCCAATAATCAGCACACCAGCGTCAACCTGATCGACTTCGACCAACTCACAAACAACGAGTTTGTCGTTACCACCCAATACACCTACAAGGCACCCGAAAAGCGCTTTGACCTAGTGCTCCTCGTCAATGGCATTCCGCTGGTGATTGGCGAGGCCAAGACCCCCGTGCGCCCGGCGATCAGTTGGGTAGATGGGGCCAGCGACATCGCCGACTATGAGCAGAGCGTGCCGACGATGTTCGTGTCCAACGTCTTCTCGTTCGCCACGGAGGGCAGGACCTACCGCTACGGTAGCATCCGCATGCCCATCGAGATCTGGGCACCCTGGCGCGAGGGCGACGGCGAGTCCCCCGGTGGCCTCGGCGAAGTTGAACAAGCGGTGCGCGCCATGCTCCGCCCGACAATCGTGCTCGACATCCTACGCTCCTTCACCGTCTTCTCGACGGATCGCCAGAAGCGCAAGAATAAGCTGATCTGCCGCTACCAGCAATACCAAGCGGCCAATCAGATCGTGCAGCGCGTAGTCGAAGGGCAGATCAAGAAGGGGCTGATCTGGCACTTCCAGGGTTCGGGCAAATCGCTGCTGATGCTCTTCGCTGCCCAGAAGTTGCGCCTGCACCCGGCGCTGAAGAACCCGACCGTGCTGATTGTCGTTGACCGGCTCGACCTGGACACGCAGATCAGCGCCACCTTCAACGCCGCCGACGTACCCAACACCGTTGCGGCGGCCACCCGCGAGGAGTTGCAGCGCCTGCTGGCGCAAGACGCACGCAAGGTGATCATCACCACGATCTTCCGCTTTGCCGAGGCTGAAGGCCAGCTCAACGCACGCGCCAACATCATCGTCCTCGTAGACGAAGCCCACCGCACCCAGGAGGGCGACCTGGGCCGCAAGATGCGTGAGGCGCTGCCGAATGCCTTCCTCTTCGGGCTGACCGGTACGCCGATTAACAAGACCGACCGCAACACCTTCTTCGCCTTCGGCGCCGACGAAGACAGCCAGGGCTACCTGAGCCGCTACTCTTTCGAGGAGTCGATCCGCGACAAGGCTACCCTGCCGCTGCACTTCGAGCCGCGGCTGGTTCATCTGCACATCGAAAAGGAGGCGCTCAATGCAGCCTTCGCCGAACTCACTGGCCACCTGAGCGAAGATGAGTACAGTAAAGTCACGCGCCAAGCGGCCAGGATCGGTGTCCTCGTAAAGAGCCCCGAGCGCATCAACGCCGTCGTGAAAGACATCGTCGCACACTACCAAACCAACGTTGCGCCGAATGGCTTCAAGGCCCAGGTGGTCTGCTATGATCGCGAGGCGTGCGTGCGCTACAAGGAGGCCATGGACAAGCTGCTGCCGCCCGAAGCCAGCGCTGTCGTGATGACGGTCAGCAGCGGTGAGCAGGAGTTCAAAGCCTTTGACCGCTCCAAAAGTGAAGAGGAGGCGCTGCTCGACCGCTTCCGCGACCCAAAAGACCCCTTGCAGATTCTGATCGTCACCGCGAAGCTGCTAACCGGCTTCGACGCGCCGATCCTCCATGCGATGTACCTCGACAAGCTGCTCAAAGAACACACGCTGCTCCAAGCAATCTGTCGCACCAACCGACCCCACCCCGGCAAGACCCACGGCCTCATCGTGGATTACCTGGGCGTCTTCGACGACGTGGCCAAAGCTCTGGGCTTCGACGAAAAAGAGATCCAAAACGTCATTGCAAACCTCCAGGAGCTACGCGATAAACTACCGGCAGTATTGGCAAACTGCATGGCGCACTTTCCAGGCATGGATCGCAGCCTAAGCGGCTACGAAGGCCTGATGGCCGCGCAGGAGCACCTGCCCAACAGCGCAGCCCGCGACGCCTTCGCCAAAGACTTCTCAGTGCTAAACCAGATCTGGGAGGCACTCTCCCCCGACCCGATCTTACAGCCTCACGAAGCCGACTACAAATGGCTGAGCCAGGTCTACGAATCGGTAAAGCCACCAAGCGGCAACGGGCGGCTACTTTGGCATAGCCTGGGGGCCAAGACCCTGGAGCTCATCCACGAGCACATCCATGTTGAGGCGGTACGCGACGATCTCGATACCCTCGTGATGGACGCCGACGTACTGGCCGATCTCCTCCAACACCCCGATCCAAAGAAGACCAGAGAGATCGAGATCAAGCTCATTGCGCGGCTGCGCAAACACAAAGACAACCCGGCCTTTATCGAACTCGGTCAACGGCTCGAGGAGCTACGCGACCAGCACGAGCGCGGCATCCTGAACAGTATCAATTTCCTCAAGCAACTGCTCGACCTAGCCAAAGAGGTCGTCGAGACTGAACAGCAGGTTGACCCAGCAGAAGATCAAGACAAGGCCATCGCAGCGCTCACCGAGCTCTTCAACGAACTGCGCGGCAGCAACACCCCAGTGGTCGTAGAGCGCATCGTGGCCGACATCGACGCCATCGTCAAAGTGGTACGTTTCCCCGGCTGGCAGCAGACGAGCGGCGGGGAGCGTGAGGTCAAACAGGCCCTACGCAAGACCCTGCTGAAGTATACGCTTCACCAAGAACAGGATCTCTTCGACCGAGCGTATGCATATATCGCGCAGTATTATTAGGATGCGCGAGGGAACCTGGTTCCCTCGCATCCTTCCCTTAAAACATCAAAGACCTGTGAGGTCTTTGCTCGTCCTTTGATGCCTCAACATCAGTTACCGATTGGCCCATGCCAACTTGCCGATGCTGCCGCTTAAAAGATCGATCGGCACGCCCGCCGTGCCAGCCTGGCGTATGTCAAGCGGCTGCCAAACAATCGTCCGGTTAGCACCTGCCGCTGGCTGCCCAACAATCACCCCGCTGCCGTCAGGTGCCCACAACCCACCATCATAACCAGCAGCAAGCGGACGTGGAAGCAGGGCGCTCACGGTGCCATCGGACGCGATCCGCTGCGGCATAAACTGCTGCCCAAGGTTCGTCGCACTCTCAGCGACGAAAACATAGATCCCGTCGGCCAATTCGTGAGGACTCAGCACCTGGTCAAGCGACGCACCGTCCGGAATGAGCGGTTGCTGCTCACCACTAGACAAATCTAGCCGCCACAGCGGCGGTGTCGGTGGGCCAATCGCTGCACCGTTGGCACACAGAATGCTCGTGCCGTCCCGTCCCCAGACCGGCACGACACACAACGGCTCCACACCCAAAGACAGCAGGATACGCATCTGCCCGCTGCCTGCATCAAGCAGATCAAGGCCGGTTGAGCCGATGTCGCCACTAGGCCCATCCGGGCCCATATTCATCGTACTGCGCAGCAGCAACTGCCCCTCATCCGGCGACCAGGCCACTGGCTGGTAGTGTACACCTGGGGTGATGTTCTCACCGTCGCTCGCCGGGTCGGTAGCGGCCACCAGCAACAGCGGGGCACTCCCGTCGGCGGGGAAGCTCCACACGCCCGGTGTAAGGGCGCTGCCAGCAGCGTCCGTAGCGTTGAACAGAACCCCTGCCTGCACACTGCCATCGGACGCAACGCTCACCCCTCGGATCACACCACGCGCCAATTCCGTCTGTTCACTGCGGTCAGTCCGTGTACGAACAAGGGTCGTGCGTGTCCCATCGGCAATGGTGAGGTAGGCCAGCACATCGCCAGCGGGGGCGACAGCGAAATCGATAATCAAATCCTGATCGTCGGCCACCATCACAACAGTCGTTCCATCAGCCTCAAGCCGGGCGATGTCGTTCTCATCGCTGATGAACAGCAGGGCTGTCGGCAGCAGGCCCGCCACAGCCGGAACAGCGCTTGGTTCGGTGGGGGCCGACGTCGGATCGCTTACTGCCGCTGCTGTGCTTGAGGCATCCGTCGCCACAGGAAGAGCGGAGGGGGCCGAGTTGGACGGCTGGCCACAAGCAGCCAGCACGAGCACAAGCATCAGGGCCAGAGCCAAACGTGGGGCGTAGATCTTCACAAGCAAGGCTCCTTGGGATTTGTCATTGCTACCACAGTTGCGCGCAGGATGCGTACTTGAAAGCACACACAACCAGATCAGTGCTTCTCAACCGTTGCGAGGCATGCAGATCCGCTACGCATGCTTTGCCTGATCCGCCTGATCTGCCGGCCCCTGCTTCTTCGCTCGCTGCTGTAGCTTCGTCGTGATAGCCGTCGTATAGACGGCGATGGCATCATACTCCGCATCCCAGATCTGATACCCTTCAATGATGAGGTTATCTTCCGGATCCTTGATTGCCTCGGCCACCTTCTTCCACTGTTTCGCGGCGACATAAACCACGTAGGTCGTCTTAGGAAGTTCCTTTGGCACGGGGATGCCCTTGGGCAGCGGGGGAAGTGGCCCTACGTAGCTCATCATCAACATAACGGTGCTGCCGCGTTCGATGACCGACTCGGGCCGACCGATGATGGTTACCTTCACGGTGTGCGCCTTTCCTACGTTATCACGGGCCAGCTTGATGCTCTCCCCACGGGTGGCCCAGAGTATAGACTGAGACGCTGCGGGCACCTGCGCTGGCGCAGCTTCCGCTTGCACAGGTGGTAGCACCGGCTTCTTGCCCTTTTTGATAAGGTAGAAGTTCGTTCGACCAATCTGTTCCTTGATCAAGAAGAAAAAGATCCCCCCCAGTGTCCGCTGACGCGTACCATCCTCGGTGGGCATTCCGCCCTGGGCCTCAATTTGAAGGGTCTCTTTCAATACTGCCCATGCCCGCTTTACGCCAATATGCGCCACGATACGCCACACCACGAGCGATCGTTCGCCCTCCGTCTCATCGAGGCGATCGGCGATCATGGCCGCGATGAAGTCGGGAGTAAACGTAGAACCATGACGTCGGTTACCAATCAGCCTACGCCACTGCTGGGCTAGAATCCTCACCCTCCCCGCGTAGAGACCATGCCGCCCTTTGTAGATACGTGCGCTGACGTATTGCCCCAGATCTAGCCGCGTACGTCCCTCGGGAAGCGCATTGAGCGGCACAACGACCGGGCCGAAGTCTGGGGTAAAAATAAATCCATGATCTTCATAGAAGACGATGACGATACCGGTCGTTTGGCCAATGACGCGATATTTGGGCGGCGACGAAGCGGGCGGCGGGTTGGTTGGTGCATCTGCCACGCTTACCGTTTCGCCAGTGACGTGATCTTTGGGTGGCGACAAAGCGGGCGAGTTGGTTGGTGCATCTGCCATTACGAACTCTCATGCGGATGGGGGAACGACGGGCAGTTCAGTAGAATAGGAGCATAGCGCAAATAGTCAATGAGGTCAAGGTAACGTTTGTGTCAAGTTTCACGATTGTCTGTACGTACAGACAATCGTGATAAGTTTCACGATTGCTTCAGCAATTCAGTTAGCCGCTCAAGGCGCTCAATGAATTCGTTGATTGCCGGTGCAATAGCTGCGGCGCTTGTAGGGTCACTCGTTGCAAAATCTTCCCAGCGGGTGAGGATGTTGTTGATGCGCCGGTGATCACGCTGAATGATGCCCCACGCGGCGGTGTAGCGTGGCATTGGACTATCCGGCATAGTAGGCACTGTTGCGCCGCTACCAATGGGCTGTTGTTCGTTGCTCTCATTTAGTGGTATACTATCGGGCGACTGTTGTTCGTCACTTGCGCCCACTGGTATGCTACCACTGGGTTGTTTTTCGTCGCTTGCGCCCATTGGTACGCTACCAACGGGTTGTTTTTCGTTGCTTGCGCCCATTGGTATGCTACCACTGGGTTGTTTTTCGTCGCTTGCGCCCATTGGTATGCTACCACTGGGCTGTTTTTCGTTGCTTGCGCCCATTGGTGTACTATCAGGCTGATCCTCGTTACTTTCGCCCAACTGACGCACGATGGTGCGCAAACTTGCGGTAGCAAGCGCGCCACGAAGTATTTGGTCAATCAGCGGGGCGCGCAACGCTGGATCATCAAGGCGGGCTAGTTCACGAGCGGCCATCAAGCTGTCGGGACGCTGTGCAACCATTGCTTGGATGTCGGGGGGCATGCGCAAGAGTACCAGACGATTTTCGATATAGCCTTTGTCCTTACCGATACGCTCGGCCAAGCGACGAATGCTATAGTTGCGTTGTTCGATGAAACGCGCAAAGGCTTGCGCCTCTTCTAATGGGTTAAGGTCTTGGCGCTGAATATTCTCGGCAAGGCCAATCTCCAGAAGCTCATCGTCACTATGCTCGGCAATCTCACAAGGGATGAGCGCAATACCTGCAAGACGCGCTGCCCGTAAGCGACGTTCACCATAGACCAACTGAAAGAAGCCCGAACTGGTAGGATCGGGGCGTACCCGCAAACGACTAGTAAAACCAAGACTCTGTATTGCCGCGCTCAACTCCTCAAGGTCGTTAAACGTAACCCGAGCCTGGAAGGGGTTAGGACGGATGCGCTCAGCAGGGAGATCCTGCACCAGTGTGCGTTGCGGTGCCAGCAATGCCTCCACTTCGCGCATGCGCGCAACGTCGTCCTCAGGGCGTGCGGGGGTGGAAAAAAACCCACTACTGCGTCGGGGTGGCACGCAATACCTCCTCGGCTAAAGCGCGGTAAGCACGAGCGCTCTCGCCCAGAGGCTCGTAGTGCAGGATGCTCATATGACTCGCCTGCGATTCAGGGAACCGCACCGACCTCCGGATCATCGTAGTGAAGACGGGTACTTGCGCACCAAAAGTATTCCGAGCGTAGGCCACTGCCTCGCGATTGATAATTGTGCGCTGGTCTACCATCGTCAGCAAAATGCCCGTAATGATCAAGTTGGGATTAAGCCCGCTGCGGCGCATCAACTGGATCTGATCGAGCATCAATGCAACCGATTCAGTTGCGAGATATTCAGCCTGCAAGGGAATCAGCACCTCGCTGGCGGCAACCAGGGCGTTGAGAACAAGAACGCCCAAGTAAGGAAGCGTATCAACCAAAATTACATCGTAGCGTGAGCGGATCGGCGCTAAGAGTTTCTGTAAGACAAACTCGCGCTGAATGGCAACCGCCAGTTCATCGTTGGCCAGATTCAGGCGCGCACTCGTAGGCACCAAATCAACCCCAGCTTTGGTCTGATGAATGGCCAATTCGATTTGGGATTCATAGCGCGTGAGAAAATCTTTAATCACACTGTAGGCGGTGTGCTCTAGCTCAGATGGGCGTAGACCCAAAGCTTGGGTGAGGTTGCCTTGGGGATCAAAATCGATCAACAGCACACGCTGACCCTGTTCAGCAAGGGCGGCACCCAAATTAAGTGCCGTAGTCGTCTTACCCGTACCTCCTTTGGGCACAGCAACCGCAATAATGCGCGCCATACATGCTCCTCTCTTTGGCACAACTGCGGGTGACGGTGTTTTACGCCGCCGATCGCCATCGCGCAGGAAGCGCTCCACCTCGTGGCGCGTCACCATCCACTGCGCCCCCACTTGACGCGCTTCAAGCCTTCCATCCCACGCCGCTCGCCGGAGACGATCAAGCTTCACCCCGTACAATGAGGCAGCCTCTTTCAAGGGCAGTGGCTCATCCATAACGCCCCTCTTCATCTTTGCTTGAGGGATTTAATGTAGCACATTTTCACATAATTGTGAAGATATACGGGGGGTTAGAAAATTTGACATCCTCGCTTTTACGTAGTATCATTTCCCAAACGGTAAGGCGATGAGCAAGATTTACGTGCAATCAAGAACTGTGGGGGACACGTCCCGCATCCGTCGAGCGGCGCGAGTTTGCGCGAAAACCAAATTCCTTCACACGTATTCTTCTCCCAATTTTTGATCGCACCCACCCAATTTTCCCATTATGAGTGAACCTATCAGCAACTATCATCAAGCCGTAGGCATACGTATACGTGAAGTACGGCTAGAATTACACATCTCCCAAACGAAACTAGCCACAATGCTCGACGTGACGTGTGCTACAGTATCGCGCTGGGAGTCGGGCGTGCGCGGCATGAGCGTGGAGACCCTGCTCATTCTAGCCGATGTGCTTGGTATTCCTGCCAGTTCCCTATTGCCCAAAGAGCATCAGTACAAACAAGGACAGCAGATCACCCATTCCGATCAGCGTCCCGCACAGCCACGCTAAGTTGTAAGATATTGCGCTCCAACAAACAAACAGACCCCCAGTTGGGGGTCTGCCTGCTAGAAACACAAAATTTCTTCGTTTGATACCACTCTCTCTTGCGCACCGCAAAAGCCTAGAGAGATTGGCAGAATGTGAGCAAAGCAAACGAGCCTCAAACGGACATGACACGGGCCCGACACGGGCATCAAAATACCCCCAGATTGTAGCATGTTCAACCAAGCAATGCAAGTCTAGTCCAAACCCCGATCGAGACACCCCCCTAATGTATTTGACGCTCTACGAACTATACCCTCCCTTGCGGCCATCTTGGCCAACACCCATAACCAGAAAAATCCTTGCTGTTATTGGAATACTTTGACCCAGCGTTGGGCTTGTAGGGTTTATCACTTGGCTAAGCCGTTGCATCATCCAAAAAATTCTCCGCCCTTTGCCCCGTTACAACTCCCCCTGTTTTCGCTCCATACAGCCCTATTCCCACCCCCTAGCTCCAGAGGAGCAAGACCAAACAACGCCCTACCGCTATAAATTACGGCCCCTACGCGGGCCACCAATGCTGCGCTAGATACGCATCGTTCGCTATCGGTTTTTCCATCGCTGTGCCCCAACGTTGGTGGCACAACTTGCCAGCATAGGCACTCTTATGCAGAGCAACACCGCTCCCTCACCCACGCCCGCACGAGATCATTCGGTGAACGGTTACCCCTCGTCACCTCCGAGTTCCCAAGACATCTTCGCGTTTCATCCGCGAAACAGCAACCCAGAACTCTGGCGCACGAGCATTCCCCTTGTTGTACGCGTCAAGTGCAAACAGCATGCCGGTCTCATCATGACCTGGTGCGCTATCCACTGGCTCATTGTTCTCTTTACTGCCAGTGGTCGCCGTTCCTTCGGTATGCGCGAGATTGCCCTAGAAGCCGGAGTAGGCCGCAACATGCTCTCTGGGCCAAATGGCTACATCCAGCAACTTGTGCAGCTCGGTCTTCTCTCCATCGTGGGCTACGAGCATATCCCTGGCTTACCGTCACCTCGCCCCATCTACGCCATCGATCTCCTCAAACTTGAACGTGAAAGCATTGAACTCGCTCTCCTTGCCTTGCGCGATCGCCATCTTATCCCCCCCCCTCGCCCTGCTCACGATCCACGTCAGCTTGCCATGGCGCTCTTCGACGATGAGTACAACGGGCCAGCCTTGCACGGAAACGGGACAGCGGGCGGCGGGCCAGCCTTGCACGGAAACGGGACAGCGGGCGGCGGGCCAGCCTTGCACGGA
>RSAS01000271.1:10491-10718 GCA_003934145.1 Candidatus Viridilinea halotolerans
TTGCACGGAAACGGGACAGTGGGCGGCGGGCCAGCCTTGCACGGAAACGGGACAGTGGGCGGCGGGCCAGCCTTGCACGGAAACGGGACAGAAACGACAGAAAACCTTACTGCGCAGCTAGGCGACTGTCACAAAAACGGGGCAGTCGCTCCCCTTTTGGGGGCCGCCGAGCACGCTTCCGACCCAGTCTGTCACGGATCCGTGACAGATGAGCACGCTTCCGACCC
>RSAS01000271.1:10818-26585 GCA_003934145.1 Candidatus Viridilinea halotolerans
GATCCGTGACAGATGAGTACGCTTCCGACCCAGTCTGTCACGGATCCGTGACAGATGAGCACGCTTCCGACCCAGTCTGTCACGGATCCGTGACAGATGAGTACGCTTCCGACCCAGTCTGTCACGGATCCGTGACAGACATGCACCCAAACGGGCCAGCCCCCACCCTCACCTGTCACGGATCCGTGACAGACCCGCACGGATCCGTGACAGATCTGTCACGGATCCGTGACGTTGAGGGAGAGAAAGAGAGAAAGAAAGAAGAGAGAGAGGGAGAGAAAACACCCTCTCCCATTTTTCTTCAATCTCTCATTCAGGAAACTACCAAAGCCGTCATTGCTGCATTGATCGAACAGGGATTTACCACAACACCTACTGACCAGAGTGTCGCATCACCCAAAGAAGGCAACACAAACACAAACAACATTCTGACTATCGTAAACAAAAGCGAAGAGCAGAGTAGGCCAACGGCTTCATCGCGTTCCGCTCTTGTGGGGCCACCGAACGAGCCGTGTTTACCGGATACCCCGCTTGCACTCTGGCAATGTGATAGCCCCAGCGTCTCGCAGCGCGATCGCTATCGTTTGGAAATGCTCTGCAACGAATTCAATCTGATGACCGACGGATTCGGAGCATACTGGGTTGGACGCGCCATTCTTATGGCTGACCAAAGCTTCGGTGATAATGCTGAGCGCAAGATCACCATCAATTATGTTCGTGCCATTTTGCGGCGCTGGTCGCTTGATGGTTCTTGGGGAAGTGACGCAACAACGTTTCGCTCTACAGAAATCAGGATCGCCGATCACAACAGTGGCAATCAGGCAAACACGCTGCGTATAGCCAGTGCCGAGGGCGATCGTACTGTTATTGCTCCCGCCACGACGGATTTGGCCAGCCAAGCCCCAGAAATGAGGGTTGATATTGATCAAGAGAAGCATGACACGGCGTTTGTGATCCATCCAGCTATTCAAGCGTACATTAACACCTTTGGTCAGACCCCAAGCATTGCCCATGTACAACTGATTACCAACGCGATTAGTGATATGCAAACCTGGAATCGTGTTCTCACGGAATGGAAAGCCAATAATTGGAAGTCAGGCTCGATTTCGGGCATGATTGACCGGTACTGCCGTGAAATGGGCGTTCCAAACGCTATCGCCTCCGCGAAAACCACCAATATTAGTGAGATCTATGACCATCCTGACCTTACCTCAGAAGAGCGCGGTTTGTGGATACGACGGTTTCACAACGCAACCACACAGGCTGAGAAACGGAACGTAATCCTCCGGATGCGGCAGAAGCATCCATATCCGTCACAGGATCATGCAAATGACAATGCCGACGATACCGTATGATTTGATGGCTGAACGAACCACACTGGGTTCGATGCTTTTAGAACGAGAAGCGATCATTGCTATCAGTTCGCAACTTTTACCAGAGGATTTCTACTTGGAAAAGCATGGCCTTATTTATGAGGCCATGCTTGCCTGCTATGCTCAACGCATCCCTCCTGATTTGGCCACTGTTTCGAGCGAACTTCGTAAGCGAGAACACCTTGATCTCGTAGGCGGTGTTACCTTTCTCAGCGAATTACTCACAGAGGTGCCTACCGCAGTTCATGTGGAATACTACGCAAGCCATGTTGCCAGAACGGCCATATTACGTCGCTTAATCGAGAGTGGTGGAAAGATTGCTGCACTAGGCTACGAGACAAGCCTCGATCTCGAAGTGACCCTCAACGCAGCCGAGGAGACACTGTTTTCTGTTACACAGCGGCAACATGGAGCGGAGTTCATCCCGATTAGGGTTGGCGTACAAGAATACTTTGATCACATTCAACGCGATGAAGATGAGGGCACGGTACCTACAGGTCTCGTGGATCTCGACAGCAAGTTGACGGGTGGGTTTCGACCAGGCCAACTGATACTCTTAGCAGCACGGCCTGGTATGGGCAAATCGGGGTTAGCATTAAGCATTGCCTACCATTTGGGGGTGCGTCAACGACGAGGTGTAGCGATTGTTAGTCTGGAGATGAGTAAAAAAGAACTTATCCAGCGCTTCATTGCCATGCACACAGGCCTCGATAATCGTCTCGTTGAACAACGAGCGCGTCAAGGAGACCCGCGTATTCTTGATGCCCTTGGCATCATTGCGGAGGCTCCCATTGCTATTGATGATCGGGTCGGTGTATCCATCTTCGGCATTCGCTCAGAGGCGCGTCGGTTAGCCTTGAAACAGCCGCTTGATTTGCTCATCGTAGATTATTTGCAGCTTCTCGTGGGTGATGCTACGACAATGAGTCGCGTTGATGAAGTTACCAGGATCAGCCGTCAACTCAAGCTCTTGGCTCGTGAACTCAATTGTCCGGTTATCGCGCTTTCGCAACTCTCGCGTGCTGTTGAACAGCGAGCGGGTAGGGTTCCCCAGTTATCAGACTTACGCGATAGTGGTAGTCTCGAGCAGGATGCCGACATTGTGCTGTTTATCTATCGGGCAGATCAGGACGATGAGAATGAAGGAGTGTGTGGACGCACTGAAATTCATGTTGCTAAGCAACGTAATGGCCCAGTTGGTATTGTCTTGACCCATTTTGATGCCCCAACAACCCATTTCCGCAATCTGAGTCATCGGAAGTCGATAGATTTTTAATGGGTAGGAATCACTAGCCCTGCCACGGAGTGGTGCAGTTCACCATTGCGCCCCAGTCGGGCAGCGTGGTCTGGTGCCACGACCTTGCAGCGCGCAGTGCAGCAGCGGGCATCCCATCGCTCACGCTCTTGGTGGTGCTGCTCGATGCGGATGTGGGGAAGAGTACGGAGCTGCCAGCCTTCCTGACTGGTCTGCGCCATGAGGTTCAGACGACCGGGTGCTTCCCCTGCATCATTACCCCCAATGAGGGGCTGGCGCAGGTGGTGGCGACGGAACTCGCACGCCACCTCCCGCAGGAGCCTTGGGCGGTGAGTTCGCTGACGCAGATGTTGGAGAGCCAGTGGATGACCCACTGTTCCGGGCAGTTGGTGGTGGATTTCGCGTTGGCCTTATACCAAATCCAATAGCCGATAGCCGATAGCTGAAAACCGGACATGGCGTCTCAATGCGCTTGAATGTCATTAGGCATGCGGCATATTCAACGGCAATTGGTATAACCCCATTGGCATGCTCCGCTTCACCCTCAGAAACGCCAAACGCGCCGCTTCGTCCCCCTGGGGGAGAAGCGGCGCGTTTGGCTGTTCACCTTACCTACCGAGCCCGACGTGCGGACGCTGATCGTCCATTACACTCAGATGCTCAGGAGGCACATCGTGGGCGACTCTGAAATCTCGCTGCTCTGCCAGCGCCTCTACGCACGCCACAAGCGTGCCTTTGACCTGATCAACAAGCAGATCGAGGTGCGCACTGAGCGACGCCGAAGTCTGCTCTATCAACTCGTCCATCAGAGCCAGAGTCCGAGCTTTGCTGTCGAGTCGGGTGTCAAAGGCGGGATGTACACACGGTTCCTGCCGTCAGACTGGGATCGCGCGGCACTACGCGGCGGTAAGGGATGGACAAAGTCAAAGCGCATCCTGCTCTTCGAGTTTGTGAACCATCCTGATAGTTTGCGCCTGGCCCTCTGTATTGGGCCAGGCCCTCAAGAGCGGCGTCATCCGATCTACGAGCTTGCTGCGGCCCATGAGCCACCTTTCAATCGTACGCACCAGGGCTTGCATCCAAAGTATCACTGGCTGTTCTGGCGCCAGATCCTTACGTCCGAGCAGATTGTGGCGTCAACCGATGCGGAGTTGGAGCAGGAGATCCGCCGTCATTGGGCTGAGTTCCTGCACAATGACCTACCCGCGATAGATACGTTGCTTCGTACGATCCCATGGATTTGGCAGAGCAAGTCTGCGCCCGCCGCCCCGCCAACCACAGACTTGGCAGACGAAGAGGCAGATCTCTCTTTGTCTGAATAATGCTCAGGACTTCCCTGCGGTCGGCTGGGCCTGTCAGTTCTACCAAGAGGCCGCCAAGGCCCGCGTTTACGCTCTACCTGCGCGGGCAAGCGCGATCTCTATGCAGCCTTTATGTTGCGTTGTTGCACCATGAGTCGCGGCGGCGGGCGCGTGGCGATGATCACCCAGCAGAGTTGGATGTTTTTGCGCTCGTTTGCCGAACTGCGCGGCGGCACCGACGGCCTGCTGCGGACGATCACGCTCGATGCGCTGGCCCATTTGGGTGCAGGAGCCTTTGACGAGATTAGCGGCGAGGTGGTGCAAAACGCCATGTTCATCCTCGTTCAGCAGCAACCTGGGCCGGAGCATCGCCTCAACGCCATCCGGCTGGTTGGGCTGAAGAGTCCTCAGGAAAAGGCGCGGGTGCTGCCTGAAGTAGCTATAATGGCAGGTGAGGAGGTGCAACGATGACAGCGCCAAGTGCGACGATTACGATTACAGGTGACGGGAGACGACCCATCCGGCCTCTGATCGAGGCGGCAATTCAGCGCGAGATCGAACTGCTAGGGGTCGGGATGCGGCGCGGTGAACAGCGCGTTGCGGCCTTCGAGCAGCAGCACGGCATGACCTCGGAAGAGTTTCTGCGTCGTTTCCAGAACGAAGAACTTGCCGAGACGCTTGATACGATTGATTGGATCGGTGAACTCCAGTTGCTTGATCGTCTGCGCGAGAAGGCGACTATGCTGCGGGGGCTACACATTGCGGATTGATACCTATTTCGCGCAGATAAGGGCTACCATCGAAGCCGCCGCGATCGTACAAACCAGCATTGTCACCTATGATAGTCGTGGCCCATTCGATGGCTATATCCGGGGCGAACTGACCTTAATCGATGGCTCAACCTTGCATGTGCGTGAATACGTGGATATGGCGCAGAGGAACGAGTCGTGGCCTCGTCCGCCCCTGATCTGGCCGCCGTGCTTGCTGAAATCGAGACCCGCATCCACCTGCCCTGATAGGTAGTGCCGACTTTAGTCGGCTTGCCATCGCTGCCAAAGACCTCAGCCGACTAAAGTCGGCACTACGTTGCCCGCGAACCATGTACTATTCAGCATGACAGGCTGTTGGGATACTTAAAAATTTCTGCTTCCCTTAAGTGCGAGAAGCCCCTTTCTGAAACCATTCCTAACAAACGCGACTAGCCGGATCAGATGCCCCCCAATGCTCGTGAACGAACGCCAGTTGGGCGCGGGCCTGAAAACTGGCGCCACCCTCGTGCTGGTTGTAGCGCCAGACCGCGATGCGGCGCGGGCCGGCGTAGTGGTTGTAGGCGGCGTAGACGGTCGAAGGGGGGCAGACCTGATCCATCAGGCCGACGGAGAAGAGGGCGCTGGCTTGGGCGCGGGCCGCCATGTGCATGCCGTCGCAATAGGCCAGCGTCGCCAAGACGCGCTCCTCCTGGTCGCGGTGGGTCATCAGGTAGCGCACGATCTCTTGGTAGGGGTGCGCATCGGTTATCTCGAGGGCGCGTTGGAAATGGCAGAGGAAGGGTACGTCCACGAGGGCGAGGGCGACATCCGGGACAAGCGCGGCAGCGGCGAGGGCGATGCCGCCACCCTGACTGCCCCCGGCAACCGCGATGCGGGTGGCGTCCACGGCAGCATGGGCGCGGGCGGCCTCGACAGCACGCACGGCATCGGTGAAGACGCGGCGATAGTAGAAGGTTGTCGGTTGAGCGATGCCTCGCGTCATAAAACCGGGGAAGTGTGGGCTACCGTCGGCATCCGGATCGGGGGTCACACCGGGACTCCATGCGCTCCCTTGACCGCGCGTATCCATCACGAACTGAGCGTAGCCAGCGCTCGGCCAGAGTAGCCAATCGTGGGCGAAACCGCGCCCGCCGCCATAGCCAAGGAAAGTGACGACGCATGGTAGGGTGCCGCTGCGCTGGCGGGGCAGATTGAGCCAGCCACGAATAGGTTGGCCAGCAAAACCATTGAAGGTCACATCGAAGCTCCCGATATGGCGCAAACC
Organism: Candidatus Viridilinea halotolerans; assembly: GCA_003934145.1. Taxonomy (GTDB): domain Bacteria; phylum Chloroflexota; class Chloroflexia; order Chloroflexales; family Chloroflexaceae; genus Viridilinea; species Viridilinea halotolerans. Next base: position 16,782 of record RSAS01000271.1, read on the forward strand.
TGTAGCGTGAGGCACGAAGCGAGGAGCGAGCGGATGGCTGCGGGCATCAGCGAGCGTTGCCGCCCAGAACGCATCGAAATCAGCGGGCTCAGCCCGCTGGGGGAGATAGTGGGCGAGCTGCTCTAGGGGCATATCGAAGAGAGCCATGGGGTCTCCTTGGGAACGTTATAGGCAACGGAAATGGATTGGGTGTGACGGGAATCTGTAGGGCGGGTGCCCTACAACCCCGCCGGACAGGGGGAAATGCGGGGGAACCTGGTTCCTTCGCACCCCCTACCTGCACATTTTGGTCACACCCAAATGGATTTGGTTACATCAATCCTACCCACCCTCTTCATGCGCCAGATCATCCATCAGGCGAGGAAGATCGACGGCGATTCCGCTGTGGGCCGCGAGTTCTTGCTGGGCCGCAGGGGTGAGTCCGGCGCGGGCGAAGATGGCGTGGGTGACGCTCCACCCCTTGCCTCCCTGCGGCAGATCGGCCAACACTAGGGGCGTCTTCGTGTCAATGAGTTCGCGCACCACACTGCGGCTCACCACGTCGTCGCCCCATGTGCACTCACCGAGCAGCATCTGACGATTCTGCCAATCGATGGCCACCACATCAACCTGCACGGCGCGGCTCCAGTGGCTGCCCACCACCTGCGGACGCCACGGCAACTCCCCCGTCGTACCGGCACGCCGCACCCAACTTCGCGCCAACTCCTCCCAAGCGGTCTGCCCGACGAAGGCGCGCAGTCCCTGTTGGATACCGGGCAGCACGCGCTCAGGCTGATAGTTCAGGTCATCCTGCATCGGCGCGATGAAGCGAAAGTAGAAACGGAAGAAGGGGTCGCTCAGGTGGTAACGTCCCTGACGCGAGCTCTGCTGCGCGGCCAGCGGCACCGTCGCGGGCAGGCGTCGCTCGACGAGGCGGAGCTCTTGGAGGCGCTGAAGGTAGGCCGGGAGGTGGGTCTTGCTCACGAAACAGGCGTCACTGATGGCACTGAGCGTATGGGCCCCCCGGCCAATCGCCTGCACAATGGTGCGATGCACCCGTGGATCGCGGATCTCGTCGGAGAGAATGAGCGTCGGCTCGGCGAGGAACATACTGCCCGGGGCGAGCATGAGATCGCGCAGATTCCCGACAAGCCCCCGCTCCGGCTGAAGCCACTCCAGATAGGCCGGAATGCCCCCGACGATGGCATAGGTAGCGACCAACTCCTCAGCCGACCAGGCGGGCAAAAAGGCGGACAGGGCAGCAAAGGGCAGCGGGCGCAGCAGCCACTGGCCGGTCATACGCCCAAAGAGTGGCGACGAACCCGTCAGCAGCGTCTCCATCGCATGCACCTGCGATCCGCAGAGGATGATACGCACCTGCGAATGTTGAAAATGGTGATCCCAAGCGTGCTGCAGCGCCGAGAGAAGCGTCGGATCGGCCTCAACCGCATAGGGCAACTCATCAAGCATGATGATATGCGCTTGTCCCTCAAGGTGGAGCGCAAGCGCCTGCCAGAGATCGGGCCATGTAGCAAAGATCGGCGCTTGCTCCAGGGGCACCCCCAGCAAACGGGCGTAGAAACGCCGCCGCTGATAGGTTGGCAACTCCCGCTCCGCGACCCAATAGGTCGCCGCGACGCCACACTGCGTCGCCCAATGGCGCAGCAGCGCCGTCTTACCCACGCGCCGACGGCCATAGAGCAGCACCAACTGCCCCGGCCCTGGACGCTCACGGGTAAGCAGACTGCTGAGAAACGTCAACTCCTGGGTGCGATTGATGAACATGGTGTGTGCTTAACAACTTTTTCTTCCGGTTTGGCGGCTTCGCCGCCAAACCGGAAGAAAAAAGAGGGCTTGGGGCGAAGCCCCAACAGGCAAAAAAGAATACCCATCACGCTTATCATAAGCGTGATGGGTATAAAATCAAGGAGAGGGCGGGAACCTGACGGCTCCCGCCCTCGTTGATCGCCAACGTTACGTAGCCAAATTAACGCGCAAGGTATAGGCAAGCCCCGTATCGTCGCACCAGTCGCTTTGGTTCCTCTATGGTCGTTGCGAGAGCCACCAGTACAGGAACGATAAGGTATCTTATCGTTCCTGTACTCGCTCAAAACAGCCCCTTTTCGCCCCTAAGGGAACGGTAAGATGCAAAGAATCGGTCTGTTTTGGGCGAGTTTACGGGAACGATAAATGGGGATTGGGTTGGTTCATGCCACGCCACAAACATTGGGCACCCATGTTTGTGGCGTGGCAAAGAGTATCAGTTCAGGGGGTAGAGACTCTTTTGTGTTACCGCGAAGGGGGCGAAGTGTGCGAAGTGCGCGAAGATCGGGCATATGATATAACCGCCCTCGCCTTTCTTCGCGGTCTTCGCGGTCTTCGCCCCCTTCGCGGTGAAACAAAAGAGCATGTTGTCATCACAATCGCAGCGGATCATGCCCCCCTGAACGGATACGCATGCGTTGACGTGTGGTTGCGTGCGATTGGTTAACGCCAGCGCTGCAACATTGTGTTCGCATCGGCTAGATCGAAGTGCGAGTATCTTTTCAAGTACGACGTGGTGTTCCCAACTGTCGTGGGCGGATTTGCCCCAAAAGATAGCATAGCTAGATTATAATAATCTGGCTATGCTATCTTTTGGGTGTGACTGGAATCTGTAGGGCGGTGCCCTACAACCCCGCCGGACAGGGGGAAATGCGGGGGAACCAGGTTCCCCCGCACCCCCTACCTACATATTGAGGATGGTGAAGGAACCTGGTTCCCTCACAACCCTTTCCCCTTGGAAAGTAAGTGAGCGTTATGTTTGTTGATCGTGAAGCGGAATTGGACTTTTTGCAGCGCATCCAGCAGCAGCACTATCCTGGTCCGGGCCAGTTGATTATGCTCTATGGGCGGCGACGGGTGGGTAAGACGGCGTTGCTGCGCCGGTGGGCTGAGGCGAGTGGGTTGCCTTGGATCTATTGGATGGCGCAAAAGGAGCCGGCGGCGTTGCAACGGCGCAAGCTCTTTGCCCAGATCTTGGGGCGTGGCCCGCTGGCGGGTACGGTGCCAACTTTTGCGAGTTGGTCGGATCTCTGGGATGTGGCTGCGGCCAACTTGACGAGCCGCAAGCAGTTGTTGATCCTTGATGAATTGCCCTATGCGGCTGAAGCCGATCCCGCGATGCTCTCGGCGCTGCAGTTGGCTTGGGATCAGCATTTTGAGCAATCGCCCTTGATGATTGCGCTCTGCGGCTCCCATGTGCGGGCGATGGAGACGCTGCTGGCGGCGCAGTCTCCGCTCTTTGGGCGCATGACGGGTCAATGGCGGCTGCATCCGCTTCCTTTTGGCGCTTTGCGCTCCTTCTTTCCTACCTGGTCAGCCGAGGAGCAGGTGGCGGCCTACGCTATCGTGGGTGGGGTTCCGGCCTATCTGCGCTGGTTTGATCCCGCACAATCATTGAGCAGCAACCTGCGTCAGCGTATCCTTGTTCCAGGCAGTCTCGCGCTGGCCGAGGTGGAATTTCTGCTCTACGATGAAGTGCGTGAGCCACGGGTCTATTTGGCAATTTTGCAGGCGCTTGGCAATGGCGCCCATACGCTGGCGCAGATCAGTGCTGCCGCGATGGTGGCACCGAGTAATCTCGGTGCCTACCTGGCGACGCTCCAGGATCTGCGGCTCGTCGAACGGCGCATTCCCGCGACGCTGCATCCGTCGCGGCAACGCAGTTCCAAGCAGGGGCGCTACCATCTGAGCGACCCTTTCCATCGCTTCTATTTTCGCTTTTTGCAGCCCTACGAGGCCGAGGTGAGCTACCAGCCGGAGGGGGTACTCAAGCTGATTCAGGAGCAATTGCGCGCATTTGTGGGCGCAACCGCATGGGAAGAACTGGCGCGGCAGTGGGTGCGTAGTGCAGCGCAACGCGGCAGTTTGGCTATAGTCCCCGAAACCATAGGGAGCCACTGGAGTCGCACGGTGCAAGCGGATGTGATTGGCATCAACTGGCGCGAACGGGTGATGCTGATTGGCGAGTGCAAATGGGGCGCGGAACGGGTAGATAAGGCTGTGGTGCGCGATCTCTTGGAGCGCACCATCCCCCTGGTGTTAGCCGATCTCTCTGACAAGGAGGCGGCGTGGCGTGTTGTTCCGCTGCTCTTCACACGAGCAGGACTCACCCCGGCAGCGCATGCGCTCCTGAGTGAGCATGATGGCCTGGCCATCGACACCATGCGCCTCTGGAGCGACCTGGCGTTGGGGTGAGGTGTCGCGTGAGACATGGTTTCAGAAAGGAGCTTTTCGCGCTTAGACATGGTTCGTAACCAAGTTACGCTTTTTGCCGCTGCCGCGGCGGGGGTGCGGGGGCCTGGCCCCCGCAAAACCCCCATTCCGATGGGGTGGATGCGGAGGGGACAGGCCCTCCGCACCTCTCGTCAAACTGTAAGGGAAGCGGATTTTATTGATTGTCCCGTCGCTTTGTCACCCTGAGCGCAGCGAAGGGTCTCTCTTCAGTCGAAAAGAGATGCTTCGCTGCGCTCAGCATGACAGGCTGCTGGGATTCTTAGAAGTTTCTGCTTCCCTAAAGTACATTGCCGCGCAGCGAAACCTTGTCTTAAGGCGTTTCTAAGGCGTTGTGGTGGTACGCTTGCCGGAGCAATTGCCTTGTAGAGGCGTGATAATCGCATGGCTGGTTTTGGTTCGCGTAGCCTGCTGGTGCCTTGTGTGGTGCAATGCGCTGCGGTGGATGCGGTTGGTGCCGCTGCCCAGGCGCTCGCTGCTGGGTTTGGCCTGGCCGCCTCTCCGCTTGCAGTGCGCGGCGCCGCGTCGCTGTGCCATGCGCCTGACGATGATCTGACGGCGCTGGGGGCGCTGTTGACGCCATGCGGCCTCGTTTTTGGGCGTGTGGTTTTGCCTGTGGATTGCCTCGCTGCGCTGGCCGCCCAGGGGCCGTTTGTCTGCGCGACACCCCCTGCGACCGATGATCCCGCTGCGCTGTTGCTCTTTTGGCGACGGCTTGGCCCGCTGCTGCATCTGCTCGATACGCGCGCTGGGCGCGATTGGACGCTGGCCGCGCAGCTTGAGGATCTGGTCTATGAGACGACCTATGCGCTGCCTGCCGATCGCTGGCTACAGCAGATGGCTGCGATGGCGGGGGTCTTTGCTGAGCGGTTTGCTCGCCTGACGCAGGAGACGGAGGGGGCAACGGAGTGGCTGGAACGGGTGCGTCAGGATGCGGGTTGGTTCCCGTTGGCGACGCTCGATGCGGCGCTGCGTTTTACCGAGCGGCTGGTGGCGGCTGGCTCGCTGGAGTATGGCGCGGAATCGCTGGCGATGCTGGCGCGGCTCTATATCGCGACGCTCACAGCGGGGCCGCAGGGCCACGGGCCGATCCCCGCCGACTATTGGCGTGTGACGTTGCTCCCCGATCAGCAGGCTGAGACGCTGTGTTGCCGTGGGGTGGCTTTGTTGCACTCCGTTGCGCTGGCTGAAGCGGCGGATGACGAGGCGCTGCCGCGTGTGTCGCCGCCTCGTCAGGCTTCGTCGGCGCAGATGCTTCAGAGCTTCTGGCGCGAACAGCCAGCACGCACCGCTCTGCTGGCGGGCGGTCTTGCGCTGGCGGCGGCGGGGGTGGTGGGGCAGGCGTTGATCCTGCGTGGCCTCGTTGCGTTGGGCCAGATGCTGCCAACCGTTGGCGAACGGGCCGCCGCGTTGGGTTTGGTGTTGGGGCTGGTTGCCACACTGCTGCTGCTTGAATTGGGCTTGGCTTCGCTCATTGCCCGCCAGGGGCGGCTCTTTGATGCGCGTCTGCGCCTTGCCTTTATGACGCTGTTGCCGCGTCTGGGTAGCGCGAGCTTTGGTCAGTTTGGCACCGCCGACCTGATGGAGCGCATCCATACGGTGCGCGATCTGCATAATGTGCCAGAATTGGCCGGGCGCATGGTGCGGCTTGGCTTTCAGTTGCTCTTTACGCTCGTCGGGATCGCCTTTATTACACCGCTGGGCGCGGCGTTGGGTCTTGTGCAGAGCCTCATCGTTGCGCTGGTGATCCTTGCGGGCAGTGGTCTGCTGCGTACCTACCATCGCCGCCTGCGCGAGCGCATCGCCGATCTACAGCGTTTGGCGCTCGATAGCCTCGTTGGCGCCCAGGTTGTCCATGCTCACCTGGCAGCCCCCGCGCTACAGGTGGAGCATGAGCGCCTCTTGGCCCGCTGGACGCAGCGGGCGCGTATGGTCGCCCGCGTCGAGTTGGCGCTCGCCCTCGTGGTGACGAGTACATCGGCGCTTGCCGTTGCCGCTATCGTGCTGCTCACTGGCTGGCAGGGCAATGGGATCCACTTGCCGCTGCTCATCTTTTGGAGCCTGCAACTCGGCACGCTGAGTGAGCAGTTGGCCCGCCTGAGCGCCTTCGTGGTGGGCGAATTGAGTAAGGGGGAACGCTACCTCGCACTGACCGAATTGCCGCTTACGCCGTCAGAAGCCAAAGGTGATGCGCCGGTTGGCCCTCACCCCCTAGCCCCCTCTCCCGCAACGTGGGAGAGGGGGCCGGGGGGTGAGGGCCATCCTTCGATAGCCGAAAATCCGATAGCCGCAACCCCCGCCGCCTTCTCCCCCTCGCCCACAACGTGGGAAAGAGGGCATGAGGGTGAGGGCCATCCCGCGTTGGGCGTGGCCATCAGTTTCGCCGATCTCGCGGTGAGCGTTGCTGGCCAGCCGATCCTGCATGCCATGACGTGCCAGATTGCGGCTGGCAGCCATGTGGCGCTGGTTGGCCCTTCGGGGGCGGGTAAGTCTACGTTGCTGCGCCTGCTGCTTGGCCAGGCGGAGGCGACACAGGGTGCGGTGTTGGTTGATGGCCGGGTGTTGAACGAGGAGTTGCTTGCCTGGTTACGCCCGCAGATCGCCTGGGTTGATCCGTTGGTGGAACTCTGGGATCGCTCGCTGCTCGCCAATGTGACCTACGGCAGCGGGCAGGATACGCTGCGCCGGGCAATCAACGGGGTGGTGGGGCCGTTGTTGGAGCAGTTGCCGCAGGGCATGCAGAGTCTGTTGGGTGAGCGGGGGCGGCTCATTGCGGGTGGTCAGGGGCAACAGGTGCGCTTCAGCCGCGCTCTGCAACACCCGCAGCCGCGCCTTGTCCTGCTCGATGAGCCTTTTCGCGGCTTGGATGGTGTCCAGCGTCGTGACTTGTTGGCCCAGGCCCGTACCTGTTGGCCAGGCGCTACCCTGATCTGCGTGACCCACGATGTCGCCCATACCACCGATTTCGCGCGCGTCTTGGTGCTGCAAGATGGGCGGTTGGTTGAAGATGGTGCGCCCGCGACGCTCGCCACCAACCCGACAAGCCACTATGCGGCACTGCTTCAGGCCGACGAGACGCTCGCCAGTCAGCACTGGATGGGGGAGGCGGCGGGGTGGCGGCGGGTGGCGTTGCACGCGGGTGCATTGGTCGAGGATGCCGCAAAAGAGCGCGAAGAGGCGCAAAAATTTACCGTACCTCCCCCCCTCTCCCACAACGTGGGAGAGGCTTGCACTGAGCGTAGTCGAAGTGGGGCAGGGGGTGAGGGCCATCCTTCGATAGCCGCAACCCCCGCCGCTTCCCCCCCCTCTCCCACAACGTGGGAGAGGGGGCCGGGGGGTGAGGGCCATGCCGCGCCCCCCGACCCTATGGATCTCGCTTGGCCGACGGCCCAGGTGCCGAACATGGTGGCGGCGCTGGCACAACGGGGCTTTGGCATAACAGTAACAGATACACCACTTTTGCTACCACAGGATGAGCGATCTGTAGCATCTCAGATAGGGCAACTTGTGACCGCATCTGGCTTGGAGGCGGAACCCTTTGCCCTGCAACTCGCCTCGCTGGATGCGCTGCTCAAGCGCGGTTGCCCTGCTATCCTGCAGTGCAGTGATGGCAGGTGGCTGGCCCTGCTGCGCGGCGGGCCGTGGGGGGCGAAGCTGCTGCTGCCAACGGGCACGTTGCAGCGTCTACGTCTGCGTGAACTCTATGCGCTGCTGGGCGGTGAGGCGCTTGATCAGGCGCAGCGCAGGGCGCTGGCACAACTGGAACCCTTGGAGTTGAGCGGGCGACAGGGGCAGTTTGCGCTGCGTGCGCTGCTGCGCGATCAACTGCGTGATGTGACGCTGGCCCAGGGTTGGTCGCTGCGCCTCGCGGCGAGTGCGCCGCTGCTGGCCCAGATGCGGCGCACGGGCATGCTGGCGTTGAGCCTGCGTACCGTCGCCTACGACCTGCTGCTCAGTCTGCTCGCGGTGGCCAGCATCGCCGCAGCGGGCGTGTTGGCCCTGACGCAGGGGGCGAGTTGGCTTTGGCTCTTGGGCATCGCTTTGGCTCTGTTTAGCTTCATCCCGCTTAGCATCCTGCGCGAACAGGATCACTTCACGTTCTCGTTGCAGATGCGCGTGCTGCTCAAACGGCGCTGGCATGCGGCGCTCGTGCGCCTCAAGCCGAGTGATCTGCAGCAGTATGGCAGCGGGCAATTCCTCAGTTGGCTCCTGGAGGCGGAGCGGCTCGAAGCAGGGGTGGCGCTGCGCTCTATTTTGGGCAGCCAGGTGCTGGCGCTCTTCGCCTGCATGCTGCTCTTTGCGCTGGGCGCGGCGGGGGGGCTGCTGAGCCTGCTGCTGCTGGTGTGGCTCGGCGTGACGGCGGGGCTGAGTTGGTTCGCCTACCGCGCCTACCTGGCCCAGCGGCGTTGCCACATCGCAACGAGCCGCCAGACGTTGGCCCTGCTCGAAGGGCATCAGACGCGGCTCATGCAGGAGAATGCGGCGACGTGGCATACCCTGGAGGACGAGTCGTTAGTGCGCTACTTGGAACTGGCGCGCCGCGACGACCGCTACCGCAGTCTCTTGAGCGTACTCGTGCCCTACGGCTGGCTGGCGCTGGCCATAACGGCCCTTGCGCCCACGCTGATTGCCGCCCCGCCAAGCCTCTTCGCCAGCGGAGCGAGTCTGCTCGGCATCAGTTGGAGCTTCCAGTTGCTCAACAGCCTGACGCCGGCCCTGCTCGATCTCTTCCGCGTCGCCGGTGCGTGGCGCTTACTCAGCCCACTGGAGGAGGCGATAGCGGCAGAAGCGCCGACAGCCGCCGCGTCGCATGTGGCGCTCCCCCCGCCCGCGGCGGGGCAGCCCATCCTCGAAGCGCGCAACCTCAGCTTTGGCTACTACGGCCAGCGCCAACCCCTCATCAACCACTGCGATCTGGCGATCCATCGCGGTGAACGCATTCTGCTCAGCGGGCCGGTGGGTAGCGGCAAATCAACCCTGGCGGCGCTGCTCAGCCGCCTGCGGAGCGAACAGACTGGCCTGATGCTGCTCCACGGCCTCGACCAACACACGCTCGCTGTTGCTACTTGGCGGCAGCAGGTGCTTCTGGTGGCCCAATTCCACGAGAATCAGGTCTTTCATGGCAGTTTTGCCTTCAACCTGCTCATGGGGCGACAGTGGCCACCGCAGGCGGAAGATCTGCAGGAGGCCAAGGCACTCTGCCATGAACTCGGCCTAGGCGCACTCCTCGAACGCATGCCCCACGGCCTCGCGCAGCCCATCGGCACCGGCGGCTGGGAACTCTCGCACGGCGAACGGAGCCGCCTCTTCATTGCGCGGGCGCTGCTCCAGCGCACACCGCTGTTGATCCTCGACGAGAGCCTCGCCGCGATGGATGCCAACACGCGCCACGCCGTCTTAACTGCGATCTGCGCCCGCACGGCAACCGTCGTGCTCATAGTGCATCAATGAAGCTTGTCATCGTTCTGATTTGTAGGGTAGATGTTCCAACTTATCGTTCGCTCATTTCTTGCCGAGTTCGCAAGATTGCCGTATCACGAATGGTTCGTA
>RSAS01000244.1:0-827 GCA_003934145.1 Candidatus Viridilinea halotolerans
TGCGCGGGAACCGAGTACCCGCACCCTTCCCGCATCGGATGCGCGGGAACCGAGTACCCGCACCCTTCCCGCATCGGATGCGCGGGAACCGAGTTTCCGTGCGCCATTATATTGCAAAACCGTCACTTTTTGGCACTTTTAGCGGTACAAGGATGGGGAGTTTTTTTGGCATCCCTCATTCCCTATTTTCTACTTCCTACCTCCTATTTCTTACCCTCAGGAGTCCACCATGCGCCACCTCAGCCTTTTCACCCTGTTGTTGTTCATTGCACTGCTCAGCCAGCCGCCACCGGCCCGTAGCCAGCCCATTGGTTTGGTGATCAACGAGTTCCTCCCCGCCCCTAGTACGGGCAATTCGGAGTGGGCTGAAATGATGAACTGTGGTTCCGATTCAGTTGATCTGACCGGTTGGCGAATTGACGACGATCTGCCCAATTCTGGTGCGGGCGCTCCTTTTCCTGATGGTCTCGTGCTTGAGCCAGGCGAAATTTACGTCCTCGAATGGTCGGTACACATGCTCAACAATAGCGGCGGCGATACGATCCAACTCTTTGACGCCGAGCAGACAGTGGTTGACAGTTTCGCCTACAGCACCACCCGCAGCGACGAGAGTTATGCCCGCGAACCAGATTGTAGCGACAACTGGGTGCGCACTGCACCCAGCAAAGGCATGCTCAATCTACCACCAACCCCAACGCCCACCGAAACATCAACGCCCACCGAAACACCAACGCCCACCGAAACATCAACGCCCACCGAAACATCAACGCCCACCGAAACATCAACATCCACAGAAACACCTACCAACACCAGCACTCCTACGAATA
>RSAS01000244.1:927-5342 GCA_003934145.1 Candidatus Viridilinea halotolerans
CAAGTACTCCTACGAATACAAGTACTCCTACGAATACAAGTACTCCTACGAATACAAGTACTCCTACGAATACTCCTATTCCGGTAGGCATTGTCGTACTCAACGAAATTGCGCCGAGCGACAACCCCGAATGGATCGAGTTGCACCATCGTGGCGGCAGTGCATTGACGCTGACTGGCTGGCAACTGCGGCGCAGTTCGGCGAGTCAAACGATCACGCGCATGTTGCCCGAGATGACGCTCCAACCGGGGGCATACCTCGTTATCCCTTTGGCTAGTAGTACTCTCCCCAACGCAGGCGCAAGCGTCCAGTTGCTCGACGCAGACGGGAGCGTAATGGATGGCCCCCTCAACTATCCTGCCCTCGATGGGAGCAACGTCTTTGCGCGCGTCGGCGACGAGTGGCTTACCGGTTACCCCCCCTCGCCAGGCGGCCCCAATCTGTTACCGTCACCCACCCCAACAGCCACCGCAAGCCCTACTGCGAGCGCTACCGCTACGGCGAGTGCCACGCGGACGCCATCGCCTACGCGGACGCCATCGCCTACGCGGACGCCATCGCCTACGCGTACCCCAACGGCCACGCGTACCCCCACCGCAGAGCGCACGGCGACGGCCACGCGGACGCCGTCGCCTACGCGGACGCCGTCGCCTACGCGCACCCCAACAGCCACGCGCACCCCATCGCCCACGCGCACCCCCACGGCCACGCGCACCCCATCGCCCACGCGCACCCCCACCGCAGAGCGTACGGCAACAGCAATGCGCACCCCATCGCCCACGCGCACGCCGACCAACAGCCCCGTGCCTACCGCAAACTTTCCTGTCGGTAGCCTCCTGCTGAGCGAGATCCTCCCCGCCCCCCGTGAGCAGTACAACAATGAATGGGTTGAGTTATACAACCCCGGCGAAACAAGCATCGCCTTAGAGGGATGGCGTCTCAACGATGCGAACGACAGCGGTGGAATCGTCCTTGAGGGCCGCATTGCCCCCGGCGAGTACCTAGTGGTAGAGCTACCCCGCGCCATTCTCAACAATAGTGGTGACACGGTGCGCCTCTTCGGGCCCGACGGAGCTTTAGTTGACAGCTATAGCTATGGCCCATCCGCCGCCGATCAGAGCTTCACTCGCGACCTTACGAGTGGACAGTGGCGCAACGACATCCCCCCTTCGCCTGGGAGTCCAGGACCCATCGTACAGCAATCCGACGCCCAACATGCTACTCCTACAGCAGCCAGTCCGATCCTAGTCATTCCAGGGACGACACCCAACACGCCAACACCAACGCACGCTAGCGATTCCGGTCTGGCCGCACCCGCACATGAGCCCACCTACGCCCAACCACCCGGCAACAGTTACCACTTTGCATCGCCCACCCCCGCGCCCCCCAGCGATCATTATGTTGAACCTCAAGAGCTACCACCGCTACCCAACGCAGCCGCGCCACCCACGCCGGGCTTCCCATGGCTTCCGCTCAGTGGCGTTGCCCTCATCGTTGCCGCTGGGCTCTTGCTGGTACGCCCCCCGGCTCCACCGCCTACGGATTGGGAAAAGGATGAAGAGGATGAAGAGGAGGGAGAGGAGGAAGAGGAGGAAGATGTTTCGCTTCCCGTTGCGAAGCCTGCTGAAACAGGCCGCTGAGCCTGCTGAAGCAGGCTTGGGAGGCGTAGCCGGAGGCTTCAGCCCCCAGGCGTGGGACGCATCCCTGCGGTTCCGCCGCGTCCCGCGTCTCGCGTCCCGCGTCCCGCGTCCCGCGTCCCGCGTCCCGTCTCCCGTCTCCCGCGTCCCGCGTCCCGCGTCCCGCGTCCCGCGTCCCGCGTCCCGCGTCCCGCGTCCCGTCTCCACCCCGCCATGCTATAATCCTACGTATGGATTATGTCATTGCCATAGATCTCGGCGGCACCCAATTGCGGGTCGCGCTGGTGCGGGCTGATGGGCAACTGGTGGCCCACGAGCGCTGCGCGACGCTGGTGGCCGAAGGGCCAGAGGCGGTGACGCAGCGCATGCTGGCGTTGATTGCGCAGGTGCGCCAGGCGCTGCCACTGGGCCAGACGCTGCGCGGCATCGGCATTGGGGCGCCCGGCCCACTCGATCCGACAACCGGCATCATCTACGCCCCGCCCAACATGCCGGGCTGGGATGCCTTTCCGCTCCAAGCGCGCATTGCCGCCGCGACGGGCCTGCCCGTCGCGTTGGGCAATGATGCTAATGTAGCAGCCTTGGCCGAGTGGCGCTTCGGCGGTGGGCGTGGCCTACGCCATCTCGTCTATGTCACCGTCAGCACCGGCATCGGCGGCGGGGTGATTATGGATGGCCAGTTGCTCTTGGGCCGCCTAGGGGCTGGCGGTGAATTGGGCTTTATGCTGCTTGATCCAATCAATGGCGCCATCTGGGAGGATCTCGCCTCCGGGACGGCCTTGGGGCGAGCGGCAGCCAGTGCTATGGCCCACGACACAACGAGTCATCTGCATCAACTCGCCACCCCGGCGAGCGTCACGGCGGCCCATGTCGCTCAAGCCGCCGCGCAGGGCGATGTGCTGGCCAGCCAACTCATGGCCCGCGAGGGGCACCTGTTGGGCTTGGGTTTTGCCTCGATCCTCCACCTTTTCAGCCCAGAACTGCTCCTCGTGGGCGGCGGCGTCATTCTCAACAACCCCGCCCTCCTCGCCACGGCCCGTGAGGTGGCCTATGCCCACGTCAAAGTGCCGCTCTACCGCGATACACCCATCAGTGCCGCCACCCTTGGCGAAGCGGTGGGGGTGTTGGGGGCCGCTGCCCTGGCGTTTGGACGGTAAGGGTGTGGCACATTACGTTACGCATCCCGGCGGGGGTTCATTGGTCACGTCTGCTACAAATCTATGCAAATCCTTGAACAGACTCCGGCGGCACGGCGCGCCGCCCAACAGCGCACCCTCAATTTGGCATGGGTGACGCTCGTCTTCTTTTTTGCCCTGTTTCTCATCCTTCTGGGCTGGACATTGCTGGTGCTGCGTCAGAACTACCAGACGGCGCTGCGCCCGCTGCCCGATGGCGCAACGGTCATCATTCGCGAACGGGCCGAATGGGTCGCGTGGCGTCCCATCGGGCGCTCGATCTTTCAGGGTGCCGAGGATGGTCAAGCCTTGGTTGTAGGTGATACGTTGCGCGCCGCCGCCTCGGCAGGCTACGGTCAGGTGACCACACTGCGCCTGTTTGAACAGAGTCAACTCGATCTCTGGGCGGGGGCCGAGGTGCTGATCGAGAAACTGCATACCACGCGTTGGCATGATGGGCTGCTGGAGATTACTCTGCGTCAAAAAGCGGGCTATGTGCGCTACGATCTCAAGCCTAACGCGATCTACGCCCAAACCCGCTTTACCATCCTCGTCGGTGAGGCACGCATTACGCTGGCGTCCGGAGGAAGCTATAGCATTGATTTGCGCCCCCCCGAACGCACGGTGCAACGCGTTGATGGCGGTAATGCCCTCGAAGCCGACGTTGCGGTGCGCAACGGGAGTGCCTTGATCACGGGAGCTACTGGCCAGATCAGCCAGATCAATGCAGGCGAACGGATCTTGATTAACCCTACCGGCGAATTGAGCCCCGTCGTGCCTGCACGTTGGGAGTTGGTGCGCGATGGCGGCTTTAGTCAGTACGGTGAAGTTGAGTATAATAATACAACGCTTGACGATCCGACTGCTCCCCAATCACAAACTTGGAGCGTCTACTCAGTTCCTGATCTACCTGCCGAACAGCGCGGCTATTTCCGCTTAGCAGAAATTTGCCGCCCACCGATCATCAGCGGCTGCATTGCCAATGACCGCCGCACCGCCGCATGGTTTTATCGCACCGGCGGGCAGACTTCGAGTTTTACCACGGGGATTAAACAAGAACTGGGGGCGCACAGCGAAGGAGTAGACATCTCCGAATTTCGTTCGCTCCGCTTTTCGCTCTGGGTGCGTGTCATCTACCAGTCGTTGCAAGATGCGGGCGACCGGGGCAGCGAATGCCCGATCATGATCCGCCTCGTGGCCAAACGCACCAGCCCCGCCGATCCCGAAGAGCAGCGCGATTTTTGTGCTTTTGTGGATAAAGATATGGTTCCACCCACCGTGACGGAACCGGGCATGGAATACTATCGTGTCCCGGAAGCCGAATGGGCGCAGATTAGCTTTGATCTGCGCGATCCTGGCAAACTTCCCGATTATCGCTATCTGCGACGCATCCAAATTTTTGCCCAAGGCCACGATTATGACTCGCGGGTGACGGGTGTTTCGTTGATTGGGGAGCAGTGAGGCGGGAGGCGAGGACGCGAGGAGGCGCTCGCCTCACCGCCTCACCGCCTCACCGCCTCACCGCCTCTCACAAGGAATTCTTCGCAATGCTCTACCATGGCATCGACATGATTGAAATTCCGCGCATGCGCCGGGCGGTGGA
>RSAS01000911.1:0-21931 GCA_003934145.1 Candidatus Viridilinea halotolerans
CCCAATCACCTATCCGTGACTTGCCGAGCGAATGTTCTGTCCGCCCTTAAACCACGGGGGCGCGGGGGCGCAAGCCCCCGCACAACACCCCTCCACGGGGGCGCGGGGGCGCAAGCCCCCGCACAATCACCCCCTGCGGGGGCGCGGGGGCGCAAGCCCCCGCACAATCACCCCCTGCGGGGGCGCGGGGGCATGGCCCCCGCACAATCACCCCCTGCGGGGGCGCGGGGGCGCAAGTCCCCGCAAAAAACACCCTCCCGCTGCGGTGTGGCGGGGCGCAGCCCCGCCACACCGCAGCAAAAAGCAGAACACGGTACCTTTTGACTATTGAGCTAATTCTCCCCCCAAGCCTATAATGAGTCGTAACGATAGTATTAGTGCGCGGAGGTCTTCTATGCGCCGCCAACAAAAAAAACAAGGCCAGTCATTGGTTGAGATGGCGCTTGTGCTGCCCATCCTGCTCGTGGTGATGTTTGGTATCATTGAGTTCGGTTGGCTGGTTTTTGCCTACTCAACCCTTTCACAGTCGGTGCGTAATGGCGCTGAAGTGGCCGCGCAGTTGCCCCCCTATGAGGAATGGATGGATCTGGCGATTAGCCCCAATCGCCCCGAAGATTATCCGGGCATCGACCGCGATGATTGTTACAATGCTGTTTTGCAGGCGATGCGTAGCCAGTTGACAATTATCGGCGACGGCGCGAATAATCAGACCGATATTGGTAGCGCGGTGACGATTAGCTATCCCTTTGGTGGCGATACGCGCAATCTTGATGACCGCGGGCCGATTGAAATTAGTGTCGCCTATCCAGTGAATGGGATTACGCCCCTCTTTGCTCTCGTTGGGATGGAAGAGGGGGTGACCATGCGGGTGACCCAGCGCCGCTCGCTTGAGAACTTGGGGCGTGACCCCACCCGCCCTCAAGGGGTCGCTTGCGCCCGTGATGTCGCTGAATGGCAAGAATTACGTCGCTCATCGGGTGAAGAAGAGCCGACACCCTAAGGCTGGCGAGGAGGTTAGTGATGCGTACCCTTCGTGAACATACGTCTCCCGCACAGGCTCTGGTGGAATTCGCCCTTGCTGCCACGCTCATCTTCTTCCTCCTCGCAGCGGTGGTTGATTTGGGCCTGATCTACTTTACGATGCAGGCGCTACGCGTATCCGCTCAGGAAGGAGCAACCTATGGCAGTTATCCCCGCGTCGAGACGGATGCCCAAAGTCGGAGCAATGTGGTGATTGACTATAGCGAGATCGTCTATCGGGTCTATGGCTCGGCTGGTGAGCGCGGTGGTGGTTTTGCCGATCTCCGCGACCTTAACAGCGATGGGATTGATGATCTGGGCCAAGGGTTGCATAACAACATGGCGACCGATCCCGATGCCTATATCTATATTGAGAACTTGGCGGGTATCGATCCACAAAATCTTTCGGATGTCGGCTGCCGTGGTGATCTCCCCGGTGAGCAACTTCAGGCAGGAGGACGCGGATGTTGGCTGAGAGTTACGGTACGCTATGACTACGAGGTGCTCTTTCCTTTTGCCCCGGCAATCGGGGATACGATTCAGCTACGCGCCGCGCACCTGACCCCCATGCGGAGTACGGTCTTTACCACCGCACAGTAACGGACGGAGGAATTCAATGGAACGCAAGATGACAATGCAACGACGGCGTGCGCCGGGTCAAAGCCTGCCGCTTATCGCCCTCATGATCATGGTCCTGGTCGCTATGGTCGGTCTGTCGGTTGATGTTGGGAATACGTTTAATGAAGAACGTCGTGCAGTGGCATCCGCCAATGCAGCCTCGCTCGCCGGTATGAACGCGGTGATTCGCTCTGGTGATCTTGGCATGAATGTGCAGGTCTATGATGCGATTGTCAGTTCGCTGAACGCCAATGGCGTCGAAGTGGCCCCCCACGGCCAAGCTCCCACGGGCAATCAGGTCGTCCTGCAAGCCTCCTACCTCGACCCCCAGGGGCGCTCGTTGGAGGGTATGCCCGATATTCTGCCCCTGACGACCGATATTCCCAACAATGTCGGCTTTGTGCAGGTGTCGCTCAGCGGTAATGTGGATACCTACTTCGCCCGTGTCGTTGGTCAATCCGACCTGCCCATTAGCGCGAACGCGTACGCCGGGCAGTGTTCGATGGGTCAGGGTGTCTATCCTATCGCTGTGGCTAAGAGTAACATTGATGGCGGCCAGATGAGCCGCCCCGTTCCCCCCGATGCCAACAACGATGGCATCATTGACGATGGCTGGCGCACGATTAACTCCGGCCCCTACGCTGGCCGCACTGCTCGCTATGTCTACATGCGCGAGAACGCCGAGCCAGGCAGTTTTGGCTTCATTCGCTGGATGGATGGCCAGGGCCAGGGTGGTTCGAATGCCAATAGCGCCCAAGAGTTGGCCCTGAGCGTCCGTGGCGAGGGCAACCTCTCCTGGGGCTTCAATGAAGCGCGTGAAGAGGGTGCCCCCAGGGGCCAACTCAATGCAGAGGGCAGTACCTACCCCTCGCGTCCCGGTGAACTCAATGAGGGCGACTGGGTGTATGGCTCCAGTGGGCGCATTAGTAGCGTGGAGCCGGAGATCCAGGCCCATGTGCAGGCCGGGACGATCATGACCCTGCCGATCTATGATCGTACCTATAGCGATAATGGTGAAACCGCCTTCCGTGTGGTCGAGTTTGGCCGCTTTGTGATCCTTGATTGGGAGCGCACTGGCAACAACCCCTACTTCGAGATGGTCTACCTCGGCTCGGCGGTGCAGAGTACGGTGGCCTGCCAGTTCAGCGCCGTGCCCGTGCCTGATGACGACTGCTGCGAGCTCTGGGGCGACGTCGCCTTCTGGCCTGAGTACAAGATCGTGCCCGAATCGAGCCAGCCCATTCAGTACATCGTCGTCCTCGACGTCTCCGGCTCGATGAGCGCCAACTTCAATGGCCAGTGCAATAACAATAATCCGCCTCTGCGCAATCCGCAGTTGGTGGGCCAGCCTCCCGAATTCGTGCAGTGCGCCAACGGCCCCACCTATATCTCGGCAGTGGATGGCTCGACGGTATCTGGTGATACCGAAGTGACCGGGACGGGGCCAACTCACTGGTGGTTGGAAGAGCGCGAGCGGCGCATCTATGTGGCCAAGCATGCGATTGAGGCCATGATCCTTCAGCTCTACATGCCGGGCAACGCGAAGTACGAAGAGGCGCCCAACCTCTACCCGCCCGACCAGTTTGGCTTTGTGGTCTTTAACACCGACGCGCCTTCTAGTAATGCGATCACGTTTAGCAACAACCAGAAATTCACCTCCAACCCGGCCGATGCGATCAGCAAGGTGATCAACTATCGCAACATTTCGGGCGAGAACTACCGCGTTCAGGGTGGTACCAACGCGGCGGGCGGCCTCTACCGCGCTTGGCAAACCTTCCAGAATGCGCCCACCCAGGTCTACCATGCGGCAACCCAGCGCGACTACACCTACAAGCGGGTGGTGATCTTTATCACTGATGGTGTTGCCAATACCTTCCTTAGCACCAGTGATACCAACCTGAACGGTGGTAGTAGTAGGTCGAACACCTTCAGCGAGAGTTCGGTGGTACGCGACGAGAATGGCCAGATCATCGCTGGCTCGCAGTGGCGGGAGTGCAACGCAGCGGGCGACCGGGCGATTGAGCTTGCTAACTGCCAGACGACGCTCTATGGTGGGCGCCACAATGGCATGGATCGCCCGATTACCCAGGCGATCAACGTAAGTAATGATCTCCTCAAGTCTAATAGCATCGAAGTCTTCGCGTTAGCCCTCTCTAGCTTGTCGGCTACCGGCCTGCAATCGGGCATTCCCTACAGCCCGGCTCACTACCGCTCCGCCGCCGATCTCGTGCGCAACCCCGATGGCTCGACCAACGTGGACCAGATTATGCTTACCTTCCAGAATATGGTCGCGGATGGCCGCTGCCAGCGTGGCCTCGACCCCGCCCCAATCAGCACCTTCGCTGCTTCCAGCTTCCGCTCCATTCCGCTGATGACGGGTGGTACCCTCTCCTATCCCAATGTCGGCCAGGTCACGATCCATAACTCAGTGACCAACCAGTCCTTCACCACCTTCATCAAGGTGGATCAGGATGGCCAGTTGCGCTACCGCTTCGGCGAGCGCATCCCGCCCGGCATCTACTCGTTGAATGCCGACCTCTACTATGTCAACCCCAACGAACCCAACGGCACCAATGGCCCGGCCCGGCTCTATGGCACTATCTGGACGGGTGCCGAGAGCATGCTCGCGACGACGGTTGAGGTTGCCAACCGCTCCAACGCCGGGAGCCTTGTGCCCTCGACGCGTGCCAACCTTGACCTGCGTCTCACCGGCGATGTCTGCGCCGCTCAATAGTCTCTTCGGTTGGGTGGTGGCGGCTACGCCGCTACCACCCAACCGTATGGGGATGTGCATTACTAGGGCTGCCGCCCCATAACCCGCTGTTGGGGCTACGCCCCAAACCTTCTTTCTTCTTTCGTTTTGGCGGCGAAGCCGCCAAAACGAAAGAAGAAGAGCTTTAGGGAGCCGGACAACGGGATCTGCCCCCCGTTGTCCGGCTCTTTGCTATTGATGCCACATTCCCATCTTGCAATACCGCAAAAGGCACGCTACTGCCCTATCTCTACTTCCTACTTTCTATCTCCCGTTTCCTTGCCTGAGGAGGTTTACTGTGTTGCCATTCATGTCTATCCCATGGCGCATCAGGCGCCTTGCAATCTTTAGCTTGGCCCTACTCATAGGGCTTGCCTTGCTGCCGCAGCGCACAATTCAGGCCGCCGATGATGTGGTCAATCAGGCGCTTGATGATACCGCCAGTGAGTTCGCGTCGGGGACGGGGGTCTCGCTGCAGCGCGTGGTGATTAGTAACGATACTGCCGGTGGCGATGATAAAGCGGGCGCGGTGGTACTGGCCCCGCTTGGCCAGATGCGCGCTTGGACGGGCAGGGGCGCCCTGCCGTCGGCGCGCACTAACCATGCAGTGGTGAACCTTGGCCGCCATATCTTTGTCATTGCCGGCTCGGCGGTGGGTAGTGGATCTGGTGAAAGCTTTACCGATACGGTCTTTGGGGCCAATGTCAACCCGCAGTTGGGCTCATTAGTGCCAGCTTATGGTGCTGAAGGTGGGGATTGGTCGCAGGGCGCGTTGGCGCGGGGGACACTGTTTACGAGCCAATCAGGGTGTTCCTTCCCGTTCGAAGGTACAAGCCGTGGCTTTGCAGCGGCGGCTGGTCTGGTAACGGCGACGCAGCCTGTGGCGGGAACAACCTACCACGATGCCAGTGGGTATATCTATGTGTTGGGCGGACGTATTTTGCATCCGCTGTGTGGGGCATTAGTTACCCCCCAGGTGCAGATCGGACGGGTGGTGAATGGCGAGATACAAGAGTGGACGGTGAACCCCAGCTATAACCTGCCTAAGTTGCTTTCAACAGGCCAACGTTCGGTTGCCTCAACGGTTGTGCCGGGGGTGCAGGGTGCCCAAGCGGTGGTGGTGCGCCGCGATAACAAAATCTTCCTCTATGTGCTAGGTGGCTTCGCCGTGAATACCGATTCTGCTGGCATAAGCCATGTAGCCAACGATGTCTTCTATACGGAGATAGAACCTTCAACTGGTCAGTTGCTGCATCCGGATGGACTCCCTGGCCTCACATGGAAACTGAACACCCCGATGCCGGTGGGCCACTTTGACCATGCGGCGGTCTGGTCGCAGGGGACGCTATCCAATGGCCAGATGCGTGATGGCATCTTTGTCACGGGTGGTTTTCGCAATACCCTACGCACCCAACTGAATGCAACGGTTTATGTCGCTGATGTGCAGGCGAACGGCATGCTGTCCTGGACAAGCTTTGCGGGTGACGGTGATACTGCATCCGTGGCAATTCCGCAGGGACGTTCGGGCTTGGCCGGCTTTGCCCATGGCGGGCAGATCTACTTTTTAGGGGGAAACAGCCCTACGGGCGCATCGCTCAATGCTCAACAGAGTGTTTTGGTGGGTAGCCACGGTGGCTCGCTACGCCTGTTGCGCCTTTTTGGCGCTACGAGCGCCGAGTATTTCTTCAACAACGTAGAGCCGGTTGTTCCCGCGTTGTTACGCAAAGCCTACGCTGGCGTAGCGGTGGTGCCTTCGACACCTCCGGATCCGAATTCACCAGAGAGTTCGGGGGTTGATGCCAATGCAGCCTGGGCCTTTGCCCTCGGCGGAAGTGATGAGAATGGTCAGCCGACCGCTAGCATTCACGGTACCGCGCTGGGTGGCGACGATACCACCGCAACCAGTCGTGCCACCGAGGGCTGGTACTACTCCTCCTTCCACGATGTGCGTCTGCGCAATGATGCAAACCAAGAGGTTGAAGCGCGCATCTTGGCGGTCAATTGGGAGACGGCGATTGCGCGTACGGGGGCAAACAGCAACCCCAATGCCGATCTGACGATTGAGTTCCGGGCGACGCGGCGCATCTGTACCGCGCAGTTCGCCTTTGAAGGGGTGGAATGGCGCACGCTGGATGGCGATCCCGCGAGTGCGTTTGCTTCAGTCAATGGTCGCAACTCGGTGACGCTGCGCGAAGCCTTTGGCGATGAGGATAGCGAAGAGTTTGAGGTGTCGTGCCTGCAATACCGCGTCTACCTGAGCCAAAACGGCAGCGTAGATGGCGCACCCCGGCCTGCTGCGAATACTGGTGCCACCCCCCGCTTGCTCAACGTCGGCCTGTTGACCATGCTGCCCGGGGCGCGCGATCTCTTTATCACCAAGTTTGAGATCACGCAGAATGCGCAAGGTCAGGTCAACTATTTTGATCTGCGCATCAAGAATGAATTTCTTGGTACGGATGAGGAGGGCGCAACCTATGATCGCACTGCCCGCACTGCTGGAGTGTTTGAGTTCCCGGTGGTATTGTGCGTCGCCTATGCGCCGCCCGACGACGATCCTCTGACGTTGACGCTACCAACCATTCCCGTCACCCATGAGGGCGACTGGCGAGTGCCATGTGCTCCGGTCTACCGGATGTTCCTTGGGGCTCAGATCCTGCCCCGCACAGAGATTCTGGTGAATGGTGGCTGGCGCGCCAACTTCGATCGTCACCCGCTTTTGCCCACGGTTGAGCAGGA
Source organism: Candidatus Viridilinea halotolerans (assembly GCA_003934145.1). Taxonomy (GTDB): domain Bacteria; phylum Chloroflexota; class Chloroflexia; order Chloroflexales; family Chloroflexaceae; genus Viridilinea; species Viridilinea halotolerans. The sequence continues at coordinate 7,127 of RSAS01000911.1, forward strand.
CAATCTGTTGGTAAATAACGAGATTCGTTCGCTCTTCAGCCGAGCGGGCCACTATGCGGTGGCGGCGATCATTGATCCGTTCGGAACCATTGACGAGGAGAACAAAGCGAACAACATGGGCTTCCAGGAAGGGGACGAGCCGATCATTCTGGAGTTCACGGTGCCGCGCCTGCCCGATGGCGGCGGCGGCGGCGGCGGCGGCGGCGGCGGCGGCGAAGATGATCCATATGAAGGTGATTTTGGCGGATTCGATGCCACGGAAGAGATTCCCGGTGGCGGTGAAGTAGACCCTAGAGCGGAGCAGGAGGAAGAAGAGGAGGAGGAAGAAGACGGCCATAAGGTCTTCTTACCCCTGGTGCGGCGTTAGGGGGCAAGGAGTTTTTCGGGAGAGGCGAAGCCTCTCCCGAAACAGTCGAAAGGGCATGGCCCCCCGAGAAGCGGAGAACTTAGTTCTCCTTGCCCGCTAGACGGCTTTTCGTTAAGCGCCTGTGCTATAATACTGATACCTTTTGCGGGCTCAACGGGGCTGTGCGTCCGCTCCTGATAGGAAGGAAGCTCTGCTATGCGGCGCGGTGGAATACTTATCTTGCTTATTGGTCTCATCCTCATCGTTGGAGCAGCCGGGCTCTTCCTCTTCATGCAAACATCCGGAGGGATCGGGGGCATAGGAGGAACGGGCGGATCTGACGCTGGGCCTACGGTGGAACCAACGGTTCCGCCGCCAGTGGAGGTTGTAGTGGCGCGCGCCCCGCTTCCCGCGAATGTGGTGATAACCGATACCGGTCAACTTTTGCGCACCGAGTCGATTCCGCAACGTGATTACGATAGTCAACGCCATATCGTAAGCGTGGCTGAAGTGCAAGGCATGATGCTGTTGCAGCCTGTCGGCCTTGGTCAGCCGATCTTCAAGGACAACTTGGCTGAGCCGGGGTTGGCCCAGCGCCTTTCACCGGCTGAGGGCGATCGTCCGCGCGATAAGGCCTACCCTTTTGTGGTAAACAATCTTACGGGCGTGGCCAACCAGGTTCAGCAGGGCGATTTTGTGGATGTAATCGTAACCTTTGCGGTGCCACGTACCGTGTCGCGGGTGGTGCCGAACTGTGCCGCATGTGACCCTAATGTTCCGCCGGAACAGCGCGTCCCGCCGCAGTCTTCATTTGAGACGCAGATCATGGTGAGCACGAAGACGCTGATCCAGCAGGCCCAAGTCTTGCAGATTCTCCGTCCGCCGGTGACGGTCGAGCCGACACCGCAGGGTGGCGCTGCGCCCGCAGATGGTGGTGTGCAGGTTGATGAGACGGGTGCGGTGATTGGCCCGGGCGCAAATGCAAACCAGGCTGGCGGCACGATTACCCAGGGAACGTGGACGTTGCTGCTGGCCTTGAATGCCCAAGAGGTGGAGTTGATGGAGTTTGCCCAGACCTCCGAGGCGCGTCTGGTGCTGGTGCTGCGTGGCGTGGGTGATGCCGCTTTTGAGCCGACCATTGGCGCTTCAATGGATCTCCTCCTCGATGATTTTGGTCTGCCCTTGCCCCAGCCACCGCCCATGTATGTGATTAGCCCAGACGAGCAAATTACGCCTCAGCCAACGCGCACGCCCGCCCCGACGCGCGTGCCGTAAGTTGTAGGCGAGGGATGGGTGTGGGAACTTGGTTCCCGCACCTTCCCTACGCTCTTTTTTCTTGCGTTTTGGCGGCTTCGCCGCCAAAACGCAAGAAAAAAGAGTTCTGCGGGGGAGGCGAAGCCTCCCCCGCACCCCCACCGGAAGGCATACACCCCTGGCGGGCCTGTCGGCGGGGTTTTAGGGGCCGCAGGCTTCTTGCGTTCATGCGCATGGGGGCGCAAGCACCACAGAAGTTGGTCATACCTCAATGGATAGAAATAAAGCAGAGATAAGGAACCCGCCATGAGTGAGGCCGAAAAGATCCGCGTGATGATCGTGGATGATATTGTTGACACGCGGGATCAACTGGAGAAGTTGCTCTTCTTTGAGAAAGACATTGAGGTAATCGCGAAGGCGGGCACCGGGCGCGAGGCGGTAGCTTTGGCCCAGAAGGTGCATCCCGATGTCATTCTCATGGACATCAACATGCCCGACATGGACGGTATTGCGGCCACTGAAGCCATCATGAGCCAAGACCCGGCAGTCCAGGTCATTATCATGAGTGTGCAGGGTGAGACCGACTACCTGCGCCGGGCGATGTTGGCGGGGGCACGCGAGTTCCTTACCAAGCCGATCAGCGCTGATGATCTCTACAAGTCGATCCGCCATGTTCATAAACTGGCGGCGGCGCGACCTAAGATGTCGGCAGCGCCAGCGGGGGGTGGGTCGGCTACGACGGGTGGCGGCGGCGGTGATTCCGGCTCTGATGGGCAGGTGATTGCCGTCTTTAGCCCGAAGGGTGGCGTCGGCACCTCTTCGGTCGCGGCCAACCTTGCGGTGGCCATCCGCCAACAGACCAATAAGAAGGTGGTGTTGGTTGATGGCAATGTGGTCTTTGGCGATCTGAGCGTGATCCTCAATCTGCGCTCCGATAAGACGATCATTGAGTTGGCACAGCGCGTTGATGAGCTTGATGGCGATCTCTTGAATGACGTCTTGGTGAGCCATACGTCGCAGGTGAAGGTGCTTTTGGCCCCGCCTGATCCGCAACGTGGTGAGTTGGTAACTTCCGATCACCTACGGGCAATTCTTGAGGCGCTACGCCATGAATTTGATTATGTGGTGGTAGATACGCCCGCCTCGTTTCAGGATCGTTCGCTGGCGATACTTGATCTGGCGACACGCATTGTGACGCTGATGACGCTGGAGATGCACTGCATCCGCAACATTAAACTCTTCTTGGAGGTGGCGGATCTGCTGGAGTACCCGCACGAGAAGGTGATGTTGGTGCTGAATAAAGCGAGCAATCGCACCGGCATTCGCGCCGAAGATGTCGAGAAGAACATCCAGCGCAAGGTGTTGCTGCAGATTGGTGATGCGGCCCATGATGTTACCTTTTCGATCAACCAAGGGGTGCCATTGGTGATTAGCAAGCCAAGCCATCAGATTGCGCGTGACATCAATACGCTGGCCCGCGATCTCACGGCGACCGACAAGGGGCAGAGTGCGGCGGTGGCTGGTACACCGGCGGCCCCGGAACCTGCCGCTAAGGCTGGGGGGCTCTTCTCGCGGCTGATTAAGCGCTAGACGGTTTGAAAGGGGGGCGTTGTTATGTCTCTGCTCAAACGAATTGGAGGTACTCCTCCTGCTGAGGCTTCGCCAGCCGCAACGCAGGCAGGATCGCGTCCGGGTGCAACACCGGCGGCACGTCCGTCTGCTGCCCCGTCGATGCGTCCGAACATGCCCAGCATGGACGAGAATTTTAATGAAATTAAGCTGCGTGTGCAGAATCGCTTGATTAGCGAGCTTGATCCACGCCTCGATCTCAGTAATAAGGCGAAGGTGCGCAAACAGGTGGAGGAGGTCTTTCACGCCATTCTGGATGGTGAGAGCATTGTGCTGACCCGCTCTGAGCGCCAGCGCCTTTTTGAGGGGATTGAGGCTGATATTATTGGCCTCGGGCCGATTGAGCCTTTGCTGAGTGATGAGGACGTGAGCGAAATCATGATCAATGGCCCGAAGCGGATCTATGTTGAGAAAAAAGGTAAATTGATCTGTAGCGATGTTACTTTTGATGGTGATGAGCACGTCTTGCGCATTATTGATCGTATTGTGGCACCGCTCGGTCGCCGGGTTGATGAGTCGTCGCCGATGGTGGACGCCCGTCTGCCCGATGGCTCGCGCGTCAATGCAATCATTCGCCCGCTGGCGTTGAATGGCCCCACCGTTACCATTCGTAAGTTTCGCAAGGATAAGTTGGAAGTTAGTGACTTGGTGCGCTTTGGCTCAATGAGCCAAGAGATGGCCGATTTTCTCTCGGCATGTGTGCTCGCACGTACCAATGTGGTGGTGGCTGGCGGTACCGGTTCGGGCAAGACGACGCTGCTCAATATCCTCTCTTCGTTCATTCCCGAAGACGAACGCATCATTACCGTCGAGAATGCGGCAGAGTTGCAACTGCGTCAGGATCATGTGGTGAGCCTTGAATCGCGTCCGGCGAACGTGGAAGGCCGTGGCGAGGTATCGATTCGTGACCTAGTGATCAACTGTTTGCGTATGCGCCCGGAACGCATTATTGTCGGTGAATGTCGTGGTGGTGAGACGCTCGACATGCTCCAGGCAATGAATACGGGCCACGATGGTTCGATGACGACGATCCACGCCAATACCCCGCGTGACTCGATTGGCCGTATCGAGACGATGTGTCTGATGGCGGGCATGGATCTCCCAGCGCGCGCTATTCGTGAGCAGATCGTCTCGGCGGTGCAGTTGCTTGTGCAGCAGTCGCGCCTTAAGGATGGCTCGCGTAAGGTGACCCAGGTCACCGAGGTGTCGGGAATGGAGGGGGATGTGGTAGTGCTACAGGACATCTTCGTCTTTGAGCAGACGGGGATGGACGAGCGTGGGAAGGTAGTGGGGACGTTGCGTCCGACGGGCATACGGCCCAAGTTTATTGAGAAGTTTGAGGCGATGAATATCTATCTGCCACCGACTACTTTTGGTGGGAGTGATCGCTTTAGTTTCTGAGGGATATTATGGAGAGCCTGCTGACACCCGAAATGATGCCCATCCTGTTAGGCGGTATGGGCCTGTTATTATTGCTGCTGATTGTAGCGGTGATTGTGGTGATGCGAAACTCGGGCGATAGGGATGTTGCCGAGCGGCTCACGGAATTTACGGGTGGGGCGGCGCAAAACCAGCAAATTACCGATCCGCGTCAGGCGCTCGAGCAGATTGATAAAGTTGTCTCGCAGAGCAAACGGGGCAGTAATACGGGGCGTGATCTGGCACGTGCTGATGTGAAATTGACCGTTACTGAGTTCTATTTGATAAAGATCGGTGCCTCTATCGCTGGTGCCTTGATTGGTGCCTATATCGGACGGGCAAGCGGCACGGCGATGATTGCTGCGGCGATTGTGGTTGCGGTACTCTTCTCGTTCCTCCCCAGTATGTACTTGGGCTTTAAGGCCAAGCGGCGGCTGACTGCCTTTAATAATCAACTGGGCGATACGATTACGATGATGGCCAATGCGCTGCGGGGTGGCTATAGTTTTCTGCAGACGCTCGATATGGTGGCGAAAGAGGCGCCATCTCCGGTGAACGTGGAGTTTCGCCGTGTGGTGCAAGAGGTCGGCTTGGGGCGCAGTACCGAAGAGGCGCTGGCGAACTTGCAGCGACGCGTGCCTTCCGAAGATCTTGATCTGCTGATTACTGCGGTGAATATTCAGATGGAGGTGGGTGGTAATCTGGCACAGATCTTGGATACGATTGGCCATACTATCCGCGAACGGGTGCGCATCAAGGGCGAAATTCAGACGCTGACGGCCCAAGGGCGCATCTCGGCGTGGGTGATCACGGGTCTCCCGATTGGTCTGGCTATCTTTATCTCGGTGGTAAACCCTGGGTACATGGCACCCATTTTTAGCTTTGGCATGCCCCCCGAAAACTGGTGTTGTCTACCGGTGGCCTCGTTGGTAATGATCGGCATTGGCTTTGTGACGATTATGAAAATTATGGATATCGAGGTGTAACCATGGATCCAATGGTCATCCTCTTTGGCGCCATTGTGTTGGCTGGGGTTGGCTTGCTGATCTTCGGCCTTGTCCGGGCGCGTCAGCCGGATAATATTGGCGACCGCTTGACCCAGTTTACCGAACGGGCGATGACGCTGGAGGAGATGGAATTACAAGTTCCCTTCTACCAGCGTGTGCTGATTCCGATGGCGAAGGATGTGCTGGATCGGCTGGGTAAGTATGGGCCAAAACAGAGCGCCGAACGGCTGAAGACCAACCTACAAATGGCGGGGAATCCGGGAAATATCACCCCGCCTATGTTCGTGGGCCTGCGCGTGGTCTTGTCGCTTGTTCTGGGGTTGATCTTGGTGGCGCTGACCTTCCGTACGATGGAGATGAGTCAGGCGCTGATGTATAGCGCGATTGGTTTCGTCTTGGGCTACATGCTGCCGGTGATTTGGCTGGGCCGTAAGATGAAAGCGCGCCAACATTCCATCCAGAAGGCGTTGCCCGATGCACTTGACCTGCTCTGTATTAGTGTAGAGGCGGGTTTGGCCTTTGACTTGGCGCTGCAACGGGTGACGCAGAAGTGGGACGATGAGCTGAGTCGTGAATTTAAGCGTGTACTCTCTGACATTCGTTTAGGGCGTACCCGCCGCGAGGCGCTGAAGGATCTGGCGGTGCGTACCGGGGTGGAGGATGTGCAGACCTTTACCGCCGCGATCATTCAGGCCGATCAGTTGGGTGTTTCGATGTCGAAGATCCTGCGTCTTCAGTCGGATCAGATGCGTGTACGGCGGCGGCAACGGGCTGAAGAGCAGGCGCAGCAGGCGCCGGTGAAGATGCTCTTTCCGATGGTCTTCTTGATCTTTCCCGCGCTCTTTGTGGTTATCCTGGGGCCAGCCGTGCCGCGCCTGATAGGTGCGTTTTGAGGTTAAACGTCAATGATACGGGTGGAGAATCGGACGCGAGGGACGTGTCTAGCAGAAACTTGTGGTGAAGCACGCAGCTTCCTGGCGCGCGGGCGCGGTTTGATGGGCCACCCGGGCCTCACTTCTGGTGAGGGGCTGTTGATTGACCCCTGTTCGAGTGTGCATAGCTTCTTTATGCGCTTTGCGATTGATGTGGTCTTTGTGGATCGTCATGATCGCGTGGTGGGCTTGACCGCAGCGATGCCCCCCAATCGTCCCTTCGCCGGGGCGTGGGGGGCACGCTATGTGGTCGAGTTGCCCGCTGGAACGATTGTGGTAACCGGGACGCAGGTGGGTGACCAGTTGGCGTTGGAGCGAGTGTAGTTCCATACCCCGCCGGACTGCGGGTGGATGCGAGGGAACCAGGGTCCCTCGCATCCACCCTTTCCACGCATAGGATTGGACATAATGTCGCAACGCGATCATAAGCTTGCCGATTTTGCCTTTTTGTGGGCGAATGCACAAGTCGTAAAAAAGATCGGATTACAAGCCGGTATTCATATTGATCAGCCGATTGGTATTTGGAATTATATTAGAATCGCTGACGATATTGTAGGTCAGATGCCAGCGGGTCGAATTTTGGACTGGGGTTGTGGCTATGGGCAGATGACCTATCTCTTGCGGCAGCGCGGCTTGAATGTCACACCATTTGATCTTGGTGATCCGCGGCATAAGCAGTTGCCCGCTATACCTATTTGCCGTGATTTAGCTGCGATCAATACAACCCATCCCACAAATTTGCCGTTCAGAACCGGTGTGTTTGATGCGGTCTTAAGTTGTGGCGTCCTTGAACATGTGGATGAATATAGCCAACCTGGGAATGAATTGCGTTCGCTGCATGAAATTGCCCGCGTTTTACGCCCAGGTGGGCTCTTTTTGATCTATCAATTACCGCAACAGTATGCTTGGCAAGAAGCGCTGATACGGCGCTTGCGTTTGGGTTATGCCCACCCCCGCCGCTACACAGAGGCCGAGATTGTAGCCATGCTGCTTGAGCATGGCTACACGATTCAGCGTATACGCCGTGCTAATTTGATCCCAAAGAATCTTACAGGGATGCCTGCGTACATTCGTTCAGCTTATAGTCGTTTGAGTAAGCCGCTGATTACGCTTGACGGCTGGGTGAGCAATATGCCCGGCATGAAGCATGTGGCGGGGGTGCTTGAAATTGCGGCACGCCGCGAGGGGCTTTTAGGTGTAGAGTAGCTTTTCGACCCTTACCTCATGTCTCAATACGTTTCAAATAAGACCTCACAGGTCTGCTCTTCTGCCACAACGTGGGAGAGGGGGCGAAGATGTTGAGATTTTGGCAGACTCTTTTTGAAACCATTCTTCATGCGTTCTATTTTGCTTGGCTCGTTGGTTGTTTGGGCACTGATCTACCTGCTGACCCTGACCGATGTGCACACCTATGATGCGCTCTCCTATATTCTGGATGTCGAGCGCAAACCGTGGCGTGAACTATTCCACCCCCACCATTTGGCCTATGGGCCGCTGGGGGCGCTGGTGCATGGGGGGGCGGCGGCGTTGGGTTGGGCGCACGGGGCGGAACGTCCGCTACAGGTGATGAATGCGTTGGCGGGGGCGCTGGGGGTGGCGCTTTTTGCCCGTCTGGTGGGCCGTACCTTGCCGCATGGGCCGTTGGCGGCGCTTTTGGCGAGCCTGTTGCTCGGTGGCAGTTACGCCTATTGGTACTACGCGATTGAGGTTGAGGTCTATACGATTGCGGCGATTTTTTTGATCGTGGCGTTAGGTTTGATGCTGCGTTTGGCGCAAAAGCCCCAACCCGGTTTAGCGATGGCTTTGGGTTTTACGCAGGGCTTGGCGGTACTCTTCCATCAGACCAATGTGTTGGTGAGTCTACCGGCATTGGTCGCGCTAGCCTTGGGGCTACAGGCACAGCGACAGCCCTTGGTGGGTAAGCCCGCCTTGCGGCTGGTGGCGGCCTATGGCTTGCCGTTGGCGTTCGTAGTGGGTGGTGCTTACCTGGGGATTGGGGTGGGTCTGAGTGGCTTGCACGATGTGCATGCGCTCTATGCGTGGATGGCGGGTTATACAACGACGGGTTTTTGGGGTGGGCCGTTGGGCTGGGAACGCCTGCCGCTGCTGGCTCAGGGTTTGGCGCAAACCCTGGCGCTGCCGGGGGGCGGCGTGGTGGGATTGGTGCTGCTGACGCTGCTCCTGCTACGCTGGCGCAATCTTCGTGAGGCACCACGGGGTTTGGTAGCGCTGAGCCTGAGTTGGCTAGCGATCTACGGGGCCTTTTTTATCTGGTGGGAGCCGGACAATATCGAGTTTTGGATTGCGAGTTTGCCGCCCTTTTACCTGTTGCTCTTAGCGGCGCTCTTTGGCAAGGGTGCTGCACGCGACCAGCACTGGCCGCTGTTGGCGGCGTTGCTGTGTGGCTTGTGGATGCTGGGGGCGAATTTTGGCGTGGTTTGGGCGCGTGGCGATGCAGAGCGCGACGTGCAGCGGGTGATCGCGGCGGCGCTAGCGGAAGCGAGTGGGCCGGGCGATCTGTTGGTGGTGCCCGATGATATGTTGGAACTCTACCTGCCCTTCTACGCCGGGCGCGAGCAGGTGGTCTCGCTCAACCAAGCGGTGGCGCAGGTAGGCAGTGACTGGCCGCAGGCGTGCGCACTGCTCCAGGGGCGGATTGAGACGGCGCTGGCGAGCGGCTATGGGGTGCTGGTGGCAGAGGCGGCGTTGCGCCCGCCACCCGCGCTGCCGGGTCTGCCGCCGACCCCAGCGGAGCGCTTGGGGCTCACGCCGGATCATGTGGCAGATTGTTATGCCCCGTATGAACGTGCGTTGCAGCCCTACGATTTAGGGGTGGTCGGAGTGACCTACTACCGCTTGCCGCCCGTGCAAACCTTGGCGGCGGGCGAGGGCTGGGATTTCCGGCGCTTGCGCTGGGGTTGGCAGTTGGCCAATGCGCAGGACGAAGGGCTGCGTACAGAAGGATGGCGCATTGTGCCGGGCATTGATCCCCATTTCACGAGCCCGCCCTTGTGGCTTGACGCAGCCGAATTTGTAGGGCTTGAGGTGCGTTTGGCGGCAACCACAGCAGTGCGTGATGCACAACTCTTTTGGCTTGATGAACATGGCCAAGTGGATGAGCAGCGCTCGCTACGCTGGACATTAGCACCGGGGCCAGCGATGCAGACCTATCGGCTAGAGTTGCAGGGAACCCCGGGTTGGGAGGGCATCATTACTGGCTTGCGCCTCGATCCGGTGGGGTTGGGCGATGGGGGCGTGGTAGTGCTGGAGGGGATGCGGTTGAGGCGGTGAGGCGAGGATGCGGGAGGCGAGGATGCGCTTGCAAAGTTGATCGTCCGCAGATTACGCAGATGAGGAAGCAATAATCTGCGTAATCTGCGTAATCTGCGGATGTTACCTGAGCCCATTGGGGCTTTGCAACCGCCATGCCCCCAAGCGGGGGGGCATGGGGCAACCTGGTTGCCCCCAAGCGGGGGGGGATGGGGCAACCTGGTTGCCCCATCTAAATCACTCACGGCCTACGGCAAGCAGATAGAACCAGAGGCCCGCGCCGGTGGTAGCCGAAACAGCGAATTTAACGGCGAGGGGCAGGGCTGAGGGGGAGATGAAGGCCTCGATCAGCCCGGCGAGGATGAGCAGGGGGATGCAGCCGAGGATGAGGACGAGCGCGCGGCGGGCGGCGACGACGAGAGCGGTGCGGCGGGTGAGCAAGCCGGGGCGGAGGATGGCCCAACTCATTTGGAGGCCAGCCCCACCAGCGATGAAGATAACGCTGAGTTCGATCGCACCGTGGGCGGCGATGAAGCCCCAGAGGTTGGTGGCGAAGTTGAAGCGGTGGGCCGCACCGGCGATGATGCCGATGAAGAGGCCGTTGAAGGCGAGGATATAGAGAGTGTAGATGCCGAGGGTAATGCCGCCGGCGAAGGCGCGGAAGGCGACGCCGATGTTGTTGGTCATGATCTCAGCAGAGGCGATGCTGCGCCCTTGTTCATTGATGCGCAGCCACCATTCGTTGCCGGCGGCGACTTCAGCGACGACACGTTCAGCCCCGGGGATGAAACTACCGGCAATTTCGGGATCGCGCCAGGTGGTGATGTAGCCGATGAGGGCGGGGATGAAGAAGATGAGGAAGGCGATGAGGGTAGCAACCCAGGTTGCACGGAAGGTGCGGGGGAGAGCGCTGGTAAAAAAGGTGCGCAGGTGCGTCGCTCCGCCGGGGCCGCTTTCACGGTAGATGGCACCGTGGCCGCGGGCGACAAGGTTGTTGAGGAAGGCGACGATGGGGTGCTGGGGGAGATCGCGCCGGGCAATGGCGAGGTCGGCGGCGGCTTGACGGTAGAGGCGGCCCAACTCGCGCAATTCATCAGCCGAGAGGCTGGCGAGACTTGCCCCGGCGCGGGTGAGCAGTTGTTCGAGCCGCTCCCAGTTGTCGCGGCGGCGGGTGATGAACTCGTCGGGGCGCATGGTTCAATACCTTTGACATGGCTTCAGAAAGGGGCTTCGCGCTTTACCATCGTAGTGCCGACTTTAGTCGGCTGAGGTCTTTGGCAGCAATGGGAAGCCGACTAAAATCGGCACTACCTATTGGCGCAAACTGCAACGTTGCCACGAACCTTGTCTTTCAGATAAGACGGGTTTCTTGACGCAAAGGCGCAAGGGCGCAATGCTTTCGGCGTAGGTATGCCAACCCTTAGCGGCTTCGCGGCTTTGCGTGAGCTTATTCGAAAAGTATTGGTTATTGGTGGATGTTCGGGGGGGTGCGGATAGAACATTTGCTCCGCAAGCCACGAATTAGGTTATTGGGATGCCCTAGATGGCCCTCACCCCCCTACCCCCTCTCCCACGTTGTGGGAGAGGGGGCGAAGATATTGAGATTCTTGGCGTTCCAATACGGCGTTATTTCATACGAATAATTGTACCAACATCAGTATCTTCGCCCAACAGCACCGCTTGGAGATTGCCAGGGGCGGGGCCGATCAGATGGACTTCGAGGGTAGGAATGGCTTGGACAAGTTGCCACATAAGTTCAAGCTTGCTGCGCATGCCGCCGGTGACATCTACGGCGTGGGAGCCGGTGGTGGCGTGAAGGACGACCTCCAAGTTGGCGGCGGTGATGAGCGGGATGCGCTGGGCCTGGGGATTTTGGCGGGGGTCGGCGCTGTAGACGCCAGCTTCGCCGACGAGGATGATGCGGTTGGGGCGCAGGGGAGTATGGAGGGCGAGGTGGGTGAGGAGGATTTCGGTAGAGGCGATGCAACTGCCCTGGGCGTTATCGAAGGCGACATCACCGTGAATGACGGGGATGAGGTGGTGCTGGAGGGCTTGGCTGAGGGTGGCGGTGTGCCAAGCGGTGATTTGGCCCGCGTGGGTTTGGAGGCTGGCGGAGGGTTGCAGGGCGAGTGCGGGGAGGCCAGCGGCAAGGAGCGCATCCACCACAATGCGATTGAGGCGCAGCGCGGCGGCGGCAGTGTGGGCGAAGCCGGAATAGTCGCTGCCGGGGGGCAGGCCACGGTGAATGCCGTAGCGTGCGGCGTAGTGGTGGCCGAAAGAGCCGCTGCCGTGACCAAGGATGAGCGCGAGGTCGGGGCGGGCTTGGCGGGCTTGGGCCAACTCGTTGGCCAACTGGCCAATCAGAGGGAGATCGGCTGCCTCTTGGCCGGTCTTGTCGGTGATGACTGAGCCGCCGAATTTGATAAAGGTATACATGGGGAGGGTTTGGGAGGGCTTGGCCCTAACTTGTCGGAAGGGTGCGCGAGGGAACTTGGTTCCCTCGCACCCTCCCGCCGCTCGGCGGGGCGTGGGGCGCAGCCCTACAGCTTTTGGTCACACCCCAATGAAACCGCGCTAGTTTGGAAAAAAGAGCAGGACACCGAGGACGGTCAGGCCCCAAATAACGACGCTACTAGCGAGGGGCCAATCTTTGAGAATGAGTTCATCGGGGGCACCGCCTTCGCCGCGCTGGTAGATGAGATAGAGGTAGCGGAAGATGGCGTAGATAACGAAGGGGATGGTAGCCATCAGCATAGGATAGGGCTCTTGGGGAGCGACGGGGGCAAGGAAGGCGGTGATGCTGTAGGCCATAATGATGCTGGCGGTGACGATAGACATCATCTGGTCGAGCATGGGCACGGAGTATTCTTGGAGGATGCGACGGTGTTCACCAGCACCATTTTCGAGGAGGGTGAGTTCGTGGCGGCGTTTGCCGATGCCGAGGAAGAGGGCGAGGAGGAGCATGCAGAGCAGCAGCCAGGGGGTGATGAGAATACCGAGGACAGCGGCCCCACCGACGGCGCGCAGGACGAAGCCGGCAGCAAGGACAAGAATATCGAGGATAACGACGTTCTTGAGCCAATAGGTATAGAGAAAACCCTGAACGATGACGTAGAGGGTGAGAACGCCGAGGAAGGCCATGCTGGGATCGAGGGCAAAGGCGAGGGGCATGGCGACGAGGATGAGCAGGGTGGCGGCGATCATGCCGATGGTGGGGCTGAGGCGACCAGAGGCGAAGGGGCGGTGGCGCTTTTTGGGATGGGCGCGATCTTTTTCGATGTCTACGAGATCGTTGACGAGGTAGATGGCACTGGCGGCGAGGCAAAAGGCGACGAAGGCACCAATGATGCGCAGCAGCGGTTCAGGGCCGGCAGGCCCCCAGAATTGCCAGAGGCGCTGTTCGGAGAAGGCGATGGCGGCGAAGACAAAGACATTCTTGACCCATTGACGGGGGCGCATCGCACGCAAAAGTTCTTGGGCGACGTTGCTATTGGTGGTGGCCGCCATATTTGAGGCTTTGTTCATGCTTTTGTTTACGGTTGGTTATGGGGGGATTCTTTGCGGGGGCCATGCCCCTTCGACTAAGCTCAGGGCAAGCCCGAACCCCCGCCGGAGGGCCTGCCGGGGGCTTAAGGTAATGCGTATGGCCGTGCCCCCATGCCCCCGGCGGGGGCTTGGCCCCCGAAGATTTCCCAATGGGGCCAAAGCACCACAGCCCCGCAGGGATCTCTAGCCGCGCAGCAGGCGCCCGACAATGATGAGTTGGGTAAGCGCAAGGGGCAGACTTTGGGTCGGCGGGTCGTTGTGGTTGATCTGGCCGAGGCTGCTGAGGGGGGAAGCGGCGAGTGTCGGGAGATCGCTGGCGAGGGCTTGGGCGATCTGGGTGGCTTCGTCGGGGGCGAGGGTGGAGTGAATGAGCAGACGGTCGCCTTGGCGTTCGTCGTCGTCGCGGATGGCGGGGGTGAAACTGAAGGCGGGGCCGACTTGGGCGGCGGCTTCGGCGATGAGGTTGCTGGTGGTAGTGGGCTCTTCGTCGTGGCGCAGGAGGAGTTCGATGTCGAAACCGCTGGGGGTGGTGGAGCTATGGTAGCGCACTACGATGTCGGCGAGGGGGCGCTGGGTGCGCACGAAGCGCGTGGCGTCGCGTTCGCGACTGTCGCGGAGGGCCAGCACTTCGTCGGGAGTGTAGCCGCGTTCGCGCACGTCGCGGGCGAGGCGCCAAGCGTGGCGGAGGACGACATCGGGTTCGAGGTAGACGGTGAGATCGAAGAGGTTGGCGAGGCTGGCCGGGGTGAGGGTGAGCATGCCGTAGGCGAGAATGAGGCCAGTGGCTGCGACCGTTTCGGGGGGGCGGTGAGTGCCGGTGTGGTGATCATAGACCGGCTTGCTAATGGCTTCGCCGGTGCGCAGGGCGGCGAGGTGGTCGGCCATGAGATCGAGATCGTTAGCGGCTGGATCAATGTCAGTAAGCGCCCGCGCTAGGCGGTCGGCACGCGAGTAGCGGTGGTAGTCGTCGAGGCAGAGTGGGGTGACACCGTTGTGGCCGAGCAGGCGTACGATCCCGCGAGCGAGGGTGCTCTTACCAGAAGCGCCGTCGCCGACGAGTCCGAGCATGAGGGAAGGGGTCATAGGGGAGGGGATAGGGGATAGGGGATAGGGGATAGGGGATAGCCGCTACCAGGTATAGTTCCTCAGGGAAGGTTCGTAGCCCCTTTACCGTTTGCCGCTGCCGCGCTGGGGGTGCGGGGGCTTGGCCCCCGCAAACCCCCCATCCCAGCGGGGAGGACGCGGAGGGCTACGCCTTTACCGTTTGCCGCTGCCGCGCTGGGGGTGCGGGGGCTTGGCCCCCGCAACCCCCCCATCCCAGCGGGGAGGACGCGGAGGGCTACGCCCTTACCGTTTGCCGCTGCCGCGCTGGGGGTGCGGGGGCTTGGCCCCCGCAACCCCC
>RSAS01000911.1:22031-26511 GCA_003934145.1 Candidatus Viridilinea halotolerans
CCATCCCAGCGGGGAGGACGCGGAGGGCGTAGCTCTCCGCGTCCTCCCCGCAGACGGTAAAGCCGATCGCCGCAAGGCGAAACCATCCCTAACAAAAAACTACTCGCTCCGTGAGCGCCAATCGGCGAGGAACTGCTCAATGCCGCGGTCGGTGAGGGGGTGTTTCATGGACAACTGGAGGACTTTGAAAGGGCAGGTGGCGATGTCGGCGCCGGCGATGGCGGAGTCGACAATGTGGCGCGGGTGGCGAATGGAGGCGGAGAGGACTTTGGTGGTAATTTCGGGGTCTTGGCGGTAAATGGTGACAATCTCGCGGATGAGTTGCATCCCGTCAACGCCGGTATCATCAATACGTCCAACGAAGGGGCTGATGATGAAGGCACCAGCGCGGGCGGCGAGCAGGGCTTGAGTGGGGTTGAAGCAGAGCGTGACATTAGTGCGAATGTTTTGGCGGGAGAGTTCGCTGACGGCTTTGAGCCCTTCGATGGTACTCGGGATTTTGATGATGACGTTAGGATGCCAAGCGGCATACTCAACCCCCTCTTGCACCATGCCTGGGGCGTCAAGCGAAATGGTTTCGGCGCTGATCGGGCCATCAACGAGGTTGGCGATCTCGGCAATGGTGGTCTTAAAGTCGGCACCCTTCTCGCGGGCGATCAGCGAGGGGTTGGTGGTGACACCGCTGAGGATGCCCCAACTAGCGGCTTCGCGGATTTCGTCGAGGTTGGCGGTGTCGAGATAGATCTGCATGGGTTGCTCCTGTTAGGAAAATAGGATGTAGGAAACTAGGAAGTAGAAAATAGGAAACCAGGATAAAAGCAGGGCGGAAAGGGGTTAAAATTCTGAGCGTGGCGCTCACAAGTTTGTGCAAATTTGGTGCATTATAGCACAGTGGCATAGGTTAAAAACGCCAAGATACGTCCTCTGGTGTTCATGGGCGGACAGAACGTTCGTTCCGTAAGCCACGGATAGACGATTAGGATGCCATGGATGGCCCTCACCCCCTGTCCCCTCTCCCGCGTTGCGGGAGAGGGGGGAAGACATCAAGATTTTTGGTGCTGCAATGCAGTTTTTAGGGATGGTTCGTAACCACTTTACAGGATACCGCGTTGGGGGTGTGGGGGCTTGGCCCCCGCAAAACCCCCATCCCAGTGGGAAGGATGCGGAGGGACTACGCCCTCCGCATCCTCCCCACCAAACGGTAAAGCCGATCGCCGCAAGGTGAAACCATCCCTAAACATGATCCGCCTGCGTCAAGCGAAGCGTTGACGTAGGCGTACCTATCGGCTACAATCGGGCGCTAGAATGCAGAAGAGGAGCCACCCATGGCCCAGTTTTTGGTGACGGTTGCCCCGCGAGAGGCGACACAGTTTGAGACGATGCAGACCCTCTACGTGTTGGAGGGGATTGCGCTTCGTTTAGCGGATGTGGGGCGCTTGGCGCTGGAATTGCTGCACGATTCGGTGGTCGAGACGGTGACTTGGCGGGTATTGACGCTTGATGAGTTGATTATGGAGCCGCTGCCGGCGACGGCCCATGTGCTGGAGGTGGCCTATCGTCCGGGGGTTACCGATAATGAGGGCGAGAGTGTGCTGGAGGGGGCGCGCCGCTTGGGGATTGGCGTGCTCGATCAGGCGCGGGCGCTGCGGCGCTATCTATTGCCCGTCGGGGTTGATCCGCAAGCGCGAGCGGCGGAGTTGACGATTGATCTGGTGCAGACCAGTTTTGCCTATGTGCCGGGGGTGGATCACAGTGCGCGTTTGGCCTTCTACCAGCGGTTGATTACGCCGCCGGTGGATGTGCCGCCGCGCGTGGTGCATGTGGCGCTACGTGAGGCTGATGAGGCCGAGTTGTTGCGCATGAGCCGCGAAGGGATTTTGGCGCTCGATTTAGCCGAGATGCAGGCGGTGCGTGCCTATTTTGTCGCATTGGGGCGCGATCCGAGCGATGGCGAGTTGGAGACGTTGGCCCAGACGTGGAGCGAGCATTGTAGCCATAAGACCTTTAAGGCGCAGGTGCATTATCGGCGGGCGATGAGCGCACCGTGGCCGCCACAGCTTGAGGCGACGCTCTATCCGGCCTACCATAGGTTAGAGCAGGATGCGGTTGAACTGAATAGTTTGCTCAAGACCTTCTTGATGGCGGCGACGCAGCGCATTGTGATGCCTGATGCGGATGTTGCCCATTGCACATTGCATGAAGGCAAGTTTACCCTGCCCGCAGATGGTTGGGTGCGTTCTGCTTTTGTGGATAATGCGGGGATTTTGGCTTTTGGTACGGCTCACGAGATTTCGTTTAAGGTGGAGACCCACAACCATCCGAGTGCCTTGGAACCGTTTGGCGGGGCGAATACCGGCGTGGGCGGGGTGATCCGCGATGTGCTGGGCGTTTCCGCTGAGCCGATTGCCAACACCGATGTGCTCTGTTTCGGCATGCCCCATACGCCGCCGGAGGAGTTACAGGCGGGGGTGTTGCATCCGCAGCGGGTGGCGCGCGGTGTGGTGGCGGGCGTGCGCGATTATGGCAATGAGTTGGGCATTCCGACGGTGAATGGCGCGGTGCTGTTTGACCCTGGTTACACCGCGAATCCGTTGGTCTATGCGGGGACGTTGGGGCTTGCGCCGCGTGATGCCCACCCACGCAATGTGGCACCGGGCGATGTGATTGTGCTGTTAGGCGGCTACACCGGGCGCGATGGTATTCATGGGGCGACCTTTAGTAGCATTGAGTTGACCCACGAGACGGCGACGACGGTGGGTTCAGCGGTGCAGATTGGTGATCCGATTACGGAGAAGAAATTGCTGGATGTGCTGTTGCAGGCACGCGATCAGCGGCTCTATTCGGCGATTACCGACTGTGGCGCGGGTGGCTTGTCGTCGGCGGTGGGCGAAATGGGCGCGGAGGGTGGGGCGCATGTGACGTTGGAGCGGGTGCCGCTAAAGTATGCGGGCTTGCAGCCGTGGGAGATTTGGCTTTCGGAGGCGCAAGAGCGCATGGTGCTGGCGGTGCCGCCGACGAATTTGGCGGCCTTTCTGGCGCTGTGTGCCGCCGAGGATGTCGAGGCGACGGCGATTGGTCACTTTACCGATGATGGACGACTGCGGGTAGATTACAAGCAACTTGCAGTAGTTGATTTGGCAATGGCTTTCCTGCACGATGGGCTGCCGCAGCGCGTCTTGGATGCCGTGTGGCAACCGGTTGTGCCCTCGCCGCCTGATGCTGATGCGGTAACTGGCTCGGTTGCCGACTGGCTATTGCAACTCTTGGCGCACCCCAACATCACCTCGAAGGAGCGCATCGTGCGCACCTACGACCATGAGGTGCGCGGGGCGACTGTCTTGAAGCCGTTGGTGGGCGTGGCGATGGATGGCCCCGGCGATGCGGCGGTGTTGCAACCGCTGGCCGAGATGGGGCGTGGCTTGGCGTTGGGTTGTGGCATTAATCCGCGCTATGGGCGCATCGATCCTTACTGGATGGCGTTGGCGGTAGTGGACGAAGCGCTGCGCAACGTCGTGGCGGTGGGGGGTGATCCGCAGCGCACGGCGATCCTCGACAACTTCTGCTGGGGCGATCCGCGCCAACCTGATCGTATGGCTGGCCTGGTGCGGGCGGCGGCGGGTTGCTACGATGCCGCAGTTGCCTTTGGGACGCCCTTCATCTCCGGCAAAGATTCGCTCAACAACGAGTACCGCGACGCGGAGGGGCAGCGCGTGGCCATCCCGCCGACGCTGTTGATCTCGGCGTTGGCCGAAGTGCCCGACGTGCGGCGCAGCGTCAGTATGGATCTGAAGCAAGCAGGCAACCAGATCTATCTGGTGGGCGCGACGCGCGCCGAACTGGGCGGAAGCCATTGGCACGCCATCGTGGGTGTGGATGCACTGGCGGGCCAGGTGCCGCAGGTGGATCTGGCGGCGGCGCGGGCGACCTTTGTGGCGCTGCACGCGGCGCTGCGGGCGGGCTTGGTGGCGGCGTGTCACGATCTGAGCGAGGGGGGCTTGGCTGTGGCCGCAGCCGAAATGGCGCTCGCGGGCGATCTGGGGCTTGACCTGGATCTTGCTGCGCTGGGGTCAGAACTTGACGTAACAACGAAGCTCTTTAGTGAGACACCGAGCCGTTTCTTGGTAGAGGTGCATCCAACGGATGCCGAAGCCTTTGCGGCGGCGCTGGCCGGCGTGGCCCTCGTGCCGTTGGGGACGGTGCAAGCCGAGCCGTTGCTGACGCTGCGCAGCGGGACGAACGTGGTGGCTGCGCTGACGGTGGATGATCTGCGGCGGGCGTGGCATGCGGGATTGGCGTGGATGTAGGGTAGGTGAGCGGTAGAGGATGGTTTGTAACCACTTTACCGTTTGCCGCGACTCTACATGCCACGGATAGGTGACTGGGATGCCTCGGATGGCCCTCACCCCCCTCCCCCCTCTCCCGCTTGCGGGAGAGGGCGGACAGAACATTCGCTCGGCAAGTCACGGATAGGTGATTGGGA
>RSAS01000783.1 GCA_003934145.1 Candidatus Viridilinea halotolerans
GTCTTTGCTGATGGCGTTCCAGTGCAGAAGAGCAGACCTGTGAGGTTTTATTTGAAACGTATTGGGCCATGCCTCCGCCCCCCCCGCCAGCAGGCTCGCTAGGGGTCTACGTTCGTATGGGGCCATGCCTCCGCATCCCAGCGCGGCAAACTGTAAAGTAGCTACGAACTATCCCCTAACAGTTTTGTCATTGCGAATTTACCACGCCTTCATTCCCTTATGCTACCCTAGTGTTAAAGCGAGCTTCGGCTACGCCACAATACAGTGGGGGCGAGGCATGAACGTAAGCCTTTGGCGGGCCTGCCGAAGGGGGGGCGGGCTTGACCTGAGCCTAGCCGAAGGGGCAATGGCCCCCGAAGAATCTCCCCTTCCGGCGGGGTTTAAGGGGCCGCAAGCCCCTTGCGTTAATGCCCATGGGTCGGCTGCGCCGCCCCCCAAAAAAGGGAAAGGAAAAGCGAATGACGGCAGTCGAGAGTTATCCGCGCCGCTCTGCACCACAACTCCTGATCATTGAGCGCATCCTTCGTGACCGCGACTCCTTCTGGTATCAGGTGGCGGAAGAGCGCGACCTGAATAGCCTGATTGGCCAGATGGTTGTTAGTTCCGGTGTCTCTTTCGCCCTCTACGGCCTTGTGCTGGGTCTTTCACACAGTTGGATGCAAGCCCTCTCCTCGGCGGTGAAACTCCCGCTACTCTTCATCCTCACTATTGCCATTTGTCTTCCTTCACTCTACCTCTTCAACCTTGTCTTTGGCTCACGCCTTAGTGTGCGCCAAGCACTCTCGGTGGTCATGACATCGGTAACGGTCATTGCCATGCTCACCCTCGCCTTTGCCCCCATCAGCCTCTTCTTCTTGCTCAGCGCACCCAACTACGAGTTCTTTAAGCTGCTCAATGTAGGCATTCTTACCATTACCGGCTTTGTGGGCCTGACCTTCCTCATTGATGGCATGCGCTACCTCAACAATACCGCCCTCCAAGTCCTTCAAGCCCAAGCTGCTCAAGACGAAGCCATCAGTGTTGCGCCGGCGCGAACCACCCCGCAGGATGTTGAACTGATCCAACCCATTAGCATGAAGTTGCTCTACTTTTGGATCGTTCTCTTCGGTTTCGTTGGTACGCAACTCGCATGGACGCTGCGCCCCTTCTTTGGCGATCCGGGTGGTGCATTTGCGCTCTTTCGGCAGATTGAGGGTAATTTCTATACCAATTTGATCAATTCAGTACTCCAAATGCTTCGGTAGTGAGGTGAGAGAACCATGTTCTCCCACATCCTCTGCGGCAGAACATAGCGCTCCTACATACGCTTTGTTAGGAGGAAGGCTACGATGACGATCGATGATTCACTCACAAAACTCCTGGGGTTGGTCGCTGTCACCATCTTCGCAGGGGCTTTTACCTGGGTACTGCTGCGTTATGGCTCAACGGGCGATCGCCGTCAGCCCTTTGTCATCGGCTATCCGCCTACGCTCTTTCCCAACCGACAGCTTGTAGCACTTCCTGCGCTTGTCGCCTTGGCCGCGAGTCAGGCGCGGCTGCTGCAAGTCTACACCAAGCTCACGCCGCGCAGTCCGGCGGCGATCTGGCTGCATGCCTACCTGACCGAACTGCGCGGCATTATGGATGGTGCCTACCAAGCGGCTGAGGTGGCGCTGATCTATAAGAATACCGAGATTATTGACCGTATCGCCGCTGAAGTCGCCACCAGTGAGCGCACCATTGCCCAAGAATCGATGCGCCACATTTTGCACAACGAGCGCGAATTCGACTATGTGGCTCTGGAAGGGCGCTTGGCTGCCCTCCAACGCTTCGCGCAGGAACTGACGCGGGCATGAAGGCGGGTTCCTCGCCTCACGCATGCTCGCATCCTTCCAGGATAACGTGGCGGGTTCCTCGCCTCACGCATGCTCGCATCCTTCCAGGATAACGTGGGGCGTCGCAATGGGCAGCGTGACGGTGAACGTACTCCCCTGGTTTTTGCCTGCGCTGCAAGCCTGCACGCTGCCCCCGTGCGCCTCGCCGATGGCCTTGACAATCGCCAAGCCGAGGCCGCTGCCGCCCGTTTCGCGGCTGCGCGAGCTATCGGCGCGGTAGAAGCGCTCGAAGACCACGTCCAACTGGTCAGGACTGAGCCCTTCGCCGCTGTCTTGCACTGCGAGAGTGACCTGGGCCGTATCACTGGTGGCGCTGATAGTCACGCTGCCGCCTGCTGGGGTGTGGCGCAGCGCATTGGTCAGGAGATTGAAGAGGATCTGGCGCAGACGTACAGGATCGACCCAGACGAGGGGGATCGCGTTGATCTGGCTCGTGAGCGTCACCCCCGTCTCGTCGGCCAGTGGGGCCAAGGCTTGCACGCTCTCGGTGATCAACTCGGCGAGATCAGTGGGTTGGCGGTTCAACGGCAGAGCATGGCTCTCGGCCAGGGCCAGCTCACGCAGGTCGTTGACTAGCCGCGTCAGGTGACGGGTCTGGCTGTAGAGGTGGGCAATTCCTGCGGCGTCAAGGGGGCTCACCTCGTCGATGGCGGCACGTAGGTTGCCCTCTAGCACCGCCAGCGGCGTGCGCAACTCGTGGGCGATGTCGCTCATCAGGTTGCGGCGCGCCTGCGCGGCGTGTTGCAGATCGGCTGCCATGGTGTTGAAGGTTTGCGCCAACTCGCGCAGCTCTTGGCTGCCGCGAACGGGCACCGTAACCGCGAGATCGCCCTTACCGATCTCGCGCGCCGCACGGGCCATGGCGCTCACCGGGGCGCTGACGACGCGGGCGATCAGAACGCCACCCGCGAGGCCGACCAGGGCCGAGAGGGCCATGAAGTCGAGCAGGCGGCGGGCGATTTCGCTATCCGGCGGCCCATCGTGGGGTTCTTCCCAACCCAGTGCGTGGGGCACTGCAATCGCAAGGAATTGCATGAAGAAGACCGCGAAGAGTACCCCGGCGATGAGGAGGCTAAAGCGCACCCAGAGTCGATTCATGGTTCCCTCGGCTCGTCGATCAGCCGATAGCCCACCCCATAGACGGTGCGTAAGTAGCGCGGGTTGTTGGGGTCGGCCTCGATCTTGCGGCGCACGTTGCGGATGTGGGTGTCGAGTACGCGCCCCATGCCTTCGTAGGCGTACCCCATGGCGCGTTCGAGCAGGTCGTCGCGGGTGAGCGTATAGCCGGGATGTTCGAGTAGCGCCTCGAGTAACCTGAACTCGGTGCGCGTCAGTTCAACCGGCTGGCCGTCAACCGTTAGCTTGCGCTGGTCGAGGTCGAGCCGCAGGCCACCGGCACTCAGCACCCGTGGGGCACCATGCGGCTGCCGGTCAAGCTGGCGGCGACGCAGCAGTGCGTTCACCCGTGCGACCACCTCGTGGCCGTTGAAGGGTTTGGTAATGTAGTCGTCGGCCCCGAGTTCGAGCCCGAGGATCTTGTCGCTCGCCTCAACACGGGCGGTCACGAGGATGATCGGGAGCGCAGCGAGATCACGATCCGCGCGCACAAGCCGGAGCAGCGCCCAGCCGTCGCGCCCAGGCAGCATCAGGTCGAGTACCACCAGATCAGGACGTTCCTGACGGATCGCCTGCAAGGCGCTGTTCCCGTCAAAGGCACTCAGCACTTGGTAGCTACTCTGTTCGAGGTAGCTCCGCAGGACGTTGACGATGGAGTGGTCGTCATCGACGACGAGAATGCGTGGTGGCATAGAGTTCCAGAAACAGTACCTGAAAAACTGTATCGTAGCACACGATTCTGAAGTCATGCTGAAGATACCTCCGGTGAGGGTTCGGGAGAGGCTTCGCCTCCCCCGAAGAACCCTCTTTCTTTCATTTTGGTGGCGAAGCCGCCAAAGGGTGCGCGAGGGAACCCGGTTCCCTCGCATCCTCCCGGCTTCCGGCGGGGCGTGGGGCGCAGCCCTACAGATTTTAGTCACACCCAAATGAAAGAAAGAGGGTTTGGGGCGCAGCCCCAACGAATTTGACGTAGCCCTACCAAAGCTCCAGAACATATGCAGAGGAATTTCAGATTCACTTAAGATTTGGTGGCTACACTAGCAGCGGTGTCTTGATTAGCCACGGAGTACGCCCCAATGCATTACCGTATGTCCATTCCGCAGACCCTCGCCGCCGTTGTTCTTGCGCTGTTGCTGACCGCCTGTGGCAGTGCGCCGGGGGCGACCCAAGCGCCGACCGTCCCGCCCGCCCCCGCTGCCCCGACCCAGGCCGTTGCGCCGGATGCCGCGACCGCAGCCCCCGTTGCCCCGACCCAGGCCGTTGCGCCGGATGCCGCGACCGTAGCCCCTGCTGCCCCGACCCAGGCCGTTGCGCCAGATGCCGCGACCGTAGCCCCTGCTGCCCCGCCCGCAGGCATGCCCGCAGGCGGCCCCCCTCCCGGTGGCGGACCGGGTGGCCCTGGCGGTTTTGGCGCAGGCACGAGCTTCACGGCCACAGCCGCCTTCGCCGACGTCGCGTATGCGGCGGCTTCCGAAACCCAGAAACTCGACATCTACCTGCCTGCGGGCGACGGCCCCTTCCCGGTGGTCGTGAACTATCACGCTGGCGGCTTTAAGTTTGGCGACAAGGGCATGATCCCTGGTGCGCTTGGCCAGGCGCTGCTCGACGCGGGCTACGCGGTGGTGGGCGTCAACTACCGTCTCTCGGGCGAAGCCCCCTTCCCGGCTGCGGTACTCGACGCCCGCGCCGCCGTGCGCTTCCTGCGTGCCAACGCCGCCACCTACCAACTCGATCCCGAGCGCATCGCCGCCTTCGGGCAGTCGGCGGGCGGCAACATTGCCGCAATGGTGGGAACAACCGCCGAGAGTACGAGCTTTGATGACGCGAGCTTGGGCAACGCAGAAGTTTCAAGCGCTGTGCAAGCCGTGGTGAACTGGTTCGGGCCGACCGACTTTGGCCAGATGGACGCCCAAGCTGCGGCGCAGGGCTGCGCGGCCAGCGACCAGACCCACAGCGAGGCCACTTCGTTCGAGTCGGCCTACCTTGGCGCACCGGTCGCCACTGCGCCGGAACTGGTGGCCCAGGCCAACCCGATCACCTACATTGATGGCTCCGAGCCGCCGTTCCTGATCCAGAAGGGCGACCAAGACTGCACGGTGGCGGTTGAGAGTACCGCGATGCTGGCCGACGCGCTGCAAGCGGCTGGCCTGACCGTGGAGTATGACCTGCTGGTGGGGGTTGGGCACGGCGACACGGGCAGCACGCCCGTCTTCGAGGGCGAGCAGAACATTCAGCGCGTGCTCACCTTCCTGAGTACCCACCTCTAGGGATGGTTTCACTTTGCGGCGATCGGCGTTACCGTTTGGGTGTGACTGGAATCTGTAGGGCGGTGCCC
>RSAS01000061.1 GCA_003934145.1 Candidatus Viridilinea halotolerans
GGTGTTGCCGCAGCAAGCGTCTCGTGGGTGGCAACGTCGCCACGAGGCGCGAGAGGCGAGGGGCGTTCCAGCGCACCAGAACGCCATGAAGGGCCGTTCCACGGGGGGTGTTCCAGAGACGGAACGAGGCGCGAGGGGCGTTCCAGCGCATCAGAACGCCATGAAAGGCCGTTCCACAGGGGGTGTTCCGCCGTTCCATGTTCCGTAGGAACGGGGGGGAGGGCCACTCCTAGAACGGCGGAACGGCGGAACGGGGGGAGCCGAGCGCACGGGAACGGGCTGCGATCCATAGCAAACCTCCTTGTCGGGGCATGAGCCGGGGTGGAAGGCCATTCAATCACCGTCCCGACGGTGATTACCCCCCATGAGGCGCGATTCGCGCACGAGGCGAGCGGGGGCCAATGGCGTTTTAGCGCGTCTGAACGCCATCCATGCATTTGGTGTTAATCACCGTCGGGACGGTGATTAGCTCAATCACCGTCCCGACGGTGATTGACCATGCCTCCATCTGGGCGGAGTGAAGGGGCGAAAAGGAACCCTACCGCTCCTGCGCCCGTAACTTGTGGCGTCCAAGCCGTTCGAGGCCCAGCAGCACGCGGTAAATGGCATGCTCCAGCAGGCGAATGGCCACTCCCGCATACTCGCGGCGGATGGTGGGCAGCATCCATGCCGCCGTTCCCCCAGCGAGGCAGACCTCCGCTTGGCTCAGGTGCGCCTCCCAGCGTGGCGTGATGTCGGTCAGCACCGAGACGGTGATCAGGTCGGCGGCGTGGATCAACTCCTGCCGCACACTCACCGGCTCGCCCGCCCGAAAGACGGTCGGGTCGGGCATGTCCATCGCCGCCAGCACATCAAGCACACTCACCTGTAGGCCGGGGTAGCGGGCCTGGATGTGGTCGCGGGCCACGCCCGCGATGTCATAAGCCGCCTTGCGTACCGTCCCCTCGGTGCCAGGGATGACATCCAAGCCGACGTTGCCGCCGTAGTCCGTCGTACCGCCGCCTGCATCAAGGATGAGCCGCTTGCGGTTGAGTGCCCCATTCACCAGCGGCGCGCCGCTGTCGTTGAAGGAGAGCGAGGCGGTGACCGCGATGTGCTGGGCGATGATCA
>RSAS01000289.1 GCA_003934145.1 Candidatus Viridilinea halotolerans
ACAAGGTTTCAGGGGTCAGGTTTCAGGGGTCAGCCCGAGCGCATCAGAAAGCGGCGCGTGGCACTAAACTGTAAAGTAGCTATGAACCATGTCTAAGACGCGTAGCGAATCCTCATCCTCTCAACATGACAAACGCCGCTCAGTAACGAGCGGCGCTGTGGCTAGACATGGTGGGCCCCCAGGGACTCGAACCCTGAACCAATTGATTAAGAGTCAACTGCTCTACCATTGAGCTAGAGGCCCCAAAGCGCCTGCATTATACGCCGCATGACCCATGATGTCAAACTTGTGTGACGGCCTTGGCTTTTGTACAATGTGGTGGAGCCTGCGGCGCAAGATCGGGACTCTTTTTCTCTTGCCCATTGGCGGCGCAACCTGCCGACGGGTGCTTGGGGGCGCAGGCCCCGCAAAGCTCCCCTGCCGACGGGGGGTGGGGGCGAAGCCCCCGCAAAGCTCCCCTGGGGAGCAGCGAGATCCTTCACATGCCAGTCAACGACTACCATCAAGAATATGGACCGATCCGCCGCCGTAGGGCGCAAGGCGGCAA
The DNA here is from genome assembly GCA_003934145.1 of Candidatus Viridilinea halotolerans. Classification (GTDB taxonomy): domain Bacteria; phylum Chloroflexota; class Chloroflexia; order Chloroflexales; family Chloroflexaceae; genus Viridilinea; species Viridilinea halotolerans. Next base: position 548 of record RSAS01000289.1, read on the forward strand.
TGTCCCCGCCCCCGCCGAGCCGCCGCCCCACGAGGCCCCCCCCCACCCGAAGCCGCCGCCCCGCCGCCGCACGCGCCCCCAGCGCCGCCGCCGCGGATGTGTTGGCCCGCTGCTTACGTTGTTGCTCGTCTTGATCGCCCTGCCCCTAGCGCTGCCCTACGCCCTCTCGCTCTTTTTTGCCAACCAAGCCATGCCCGGCGTCACGCTTCAGGGTGAGCCGGTGGCTGGCCTCACGCGCACTGAGTTGAATGATCGGCTCGGCCAACGCTACGCGAGTTTCCTGCGCCATCCGGTAGCGCTCGTCTATGGCGAACAGGTCTGGCAGCTGACGCTTAGCGATCTCGGGGTGCGCCTCGATCTTGATGCCGCCGCCCGCGCCGCCGTCACCGCCGGGCGACGTGGCGATCCGCTGGTGCGCCTCCAAGAGTTGCAACAGCTCTATCAGGGCGGTGGCATTGATGTGGCCCCGCGTATCATCGTGGATCAGCAGGCGCTACAAAACTACCTGCTCAGCCTGGCACCTTTCGTCGAACAAGCGCCCCAGAATCCGGCGCTCAGCCTCGCCGCTGCCCACGTCCTTGGCACTCTTGGTCAGCCCGGCAAGCAACTTTTGGTTGATGCCACGGCCAATGACATCCTGCTCGCCCTGCGCGAGTTGCGCCCCAGCCAGGTCGCCGTGCGTACGCGCATGCTCGCGCCCGGCGTGGGCGATGAGGCGCTTCGCGCCGCTGAAACACGCGCCCAAGCGCTGCTCCAGACGCCTATTGCCATGCGGCGCGGCGAGCAGATTTGGCTCTGGGAAGCGGAACGCCTCGCTGAGTTGCTACAGGTGGTAGTGGTGGATGATCGCCTGGAACTGCACACCGACATAGAGCGGCTCACGCGCGCCGTTGAGGGTCTGGCGCAATTGGTAGACACCGGCACCGCCGAGCCGCGCTTGCGTTTTGCCGATGGTGTTGTCCAGATCGTTGCCGAGGGTCGCCCCGGTTGGCGTTTGGATCAGGCCGCAGCACGCGAACAGATCGCCAATTTGCTGCTCAGTACCACCACCACCACGCGCACCCTCGAACTTCCTGGCGCGGTGATTGAGCCCCAGATTACCGCCGAACGCCTCGATACGTTGGGCATCACGGCACTTGTCGCCGAGGGGCGCAGCAGTTTTAGCGGCTCGGCGGCCTATCGCATCACCAACATTGAGGCCGGGGCGCGGCGCATGGATGGCGTGCTGATTGCCCCTGGCGAGGAGTTCTCTTTCAATCGCCAATTGGGCGAAGTGGATGCCGCCAACGGCTTTGTGGAGGGCTACGCGATCATTGGCAACCGCACTCAACTCGAATGGGGCGGCGGCGTCTGTCAAGTCTCGACCACCGTCTTCCGCAGCGCCTTCTGGGCGGGCTTGCCCGTCACCGAACGCCACGCCCACGCTTTTTACATTAGTTGGTACGACCGCTTCGGCTTGGGTGACTACGGCGACGGCCAAGGTCTTGATGCTGCTATTTATACTGGTGTTGCCGACCTTAAATTTGTCAATGATACCGGCCACTGGTTGTTGATGCAGGCCGAGATTGATGCCGGGAATCAAATTTTGACGGTGCGCCTCTATGGTACGCCGCCTGATCGCCAAGTCAGTCTTGAAGGGCCCTTGGTGAGCAACGAAGTACGCGCCCCGGCCCAACCCATCTACGTTGACGATCCCACGCTGCCGCGAGGGACGCTGCGCCAGAGCGATGTTGCGCGCAGTGGTCGTGACATCACCATTGATCGCGTCATTCGCCAGGGCGAGCACGAACTTGCCCGCCAGACCTTTCTGACGCGCTTTCGCGCGTGGCCGAATATTTTTGTGCGTGGCACGGGAATATAGGGGGGGTGGTTTTTGGGGGCTTCGCCCCCAAGCCCCCGCCGCAAGGCGCAGCCGTATCTAAGCGAAACTGGGTTCTTATGCCCTCTTTACCGCTCAGTTGTCCCGCATGCAATCATATTAACCCGCCGGGGTCGCGCTTCTGCAACGCCTGCGGTTCGCCTTTGGGGGTTACGCGCCCTTTGGTTGATCCGCGCCTTACCCGTCCGCGCCCAACGGCACCGCTGCCGCCGCCCGACGATGCGCCGCTGATTGCAGGGGCTGCGATTGATCTGGCGGGGCGTTATGTGGTGCGCGAGACGATTGGCAAGGGCGGCTTCGGTGAGGCTTATTTGGTGTTTGATCGCCAGCTCAGTCGCTTCTGCGTGGCCAAGCGCCAAGTGCCCAATCCCGCTTGGACGGCGCGCACCAAAGAGTTGGCTGCTCAGAATTTTGTGCGCGAAGCGGAATTGTTGGTTACCCTGAATACACCAGGCCACCCCAATATTCCCGAGATCTACGAATTTTTGCCCGAACAGCGCTGCTTGGTGATGAAGTATGTCGAGGGGCGCAACCTCAGCGAGATTCTGCGCGAACGGAATAGCCTCTTGCCCCCCGCCGAATCGCTGGCGCTGATCCGCGATGTCGCTTCTGCGCTCACTTATATGCACTCCCGCGACCCCGAGCCGGTGCTGCACCGCGATGTGAAACTGGCCAACATTCTGCTCGATAGCGCCGGGCGGATTTGGCTGATTGATTTTGGCCTTTCGCGTGCTATTCCCGCTCAGATTCAGAACGACCCGCGCCACACCCAACTGGCCGGTACACTCGGCATCACGCCCCCCGAACAGTGGCGTGGCCAGGCCGAGCCGCGCTCCGATGTTTATGCACTGTCCGCTACGCTGCATACGCTGCTCACCGGCTTTCAGCCGCTGCTCACCAAAGCCGATCTGCCCAATTTTCTCAGCGGTGTCTTGCAACCTTACCCGCCGGTGCGCAGCATTGATCCCGCGATTCCCGCCGAAGTGGAGAATCTTTTGCTGCACGGGCTTGCCTTCAAGCCCGCTGAACGGCCCAGTGCCGCTGCATTCTACAAGGCATTGGAGACCTTGCTACGGCCACGTACCCAAACCAAACTCCAAGCCCCCGATGGCACCCCCATCGGCGACGAGAAGGCGTTGATGGTCTGGGCGGAAGCCAATTGGGACCACGCGCTTACGTGGCTTTACGGCAACCTCGCCGAGCAGGTGGAGCAACTCTGGGGGCGCAACAAGTTGGCCGCCGAGATGCGCGCCGCCACGAGCCAGCACCCCAATGATCGCCACGCTGGCCTCGATTGGCTCTTGGCGACTCATGATTCCCAGGGCTTCGGCGCCGAACGTCCGCGCCTCGTCGCCGACCGTCCGATCCTCGATTTTGGCTCAATGGCGCTCGAAGAGCGGCGCGACGAGTGGGTGCTGCTCTCTAATCGTGGGCGTCGCTACCTGCGTGTGACGATCCAGCATCCGCGTTGGATCATTCCTTCGCTGCTCAGTTTCAGTCTGTCGCCGGGCCAACGCCAGCAACTCAAGCTCACCGCCGACATGCGTCGTTCGAGCGAGAGCGGCAAGTTGCGTGATCTGCTGCTGCTGAAAGAGCAGAGCGGCATCAGTTTTCGCATCGAAATTCAGGCTCAACTTTCGCGCTGGCGCGCCTTCTGGCTGCGCACCGTCGGCGGCCAACGGACGATGCACTGGGAAGAGAACACCGTACACGCCGTGCGCACCATTCATGCCCACAAAGGCAACGTCTGGGCGCTCGACTTTGGCCCCGGCGGACTCGAACTCGCCTCCGGCGGCTGGGACGAAGCGGTGCGCCTCTGGCGCACCAGCGACGGCAGTATGATCGCCCGCCTCGACGACCAGGCGGGCAATGTGCTTAGCGTCAGTTTCAGCCCCGACGGCCTGCTCGTGGCAGTCGCCTCGAGCAATGGCGAGGTGAAGATCTGGGGGGCGCGGGGCGGCAAGTTGGTGCAGACCCTTGCGACGCCCCAAGCCTACCAAGAGAGCGTCCACTTCAGCCCCGACAGCCAAGTGCTGATCACCAATGGCAGCGACGCCACCATTCGTTACTGGCGGCTCAGCGACGGCGCGGTGCTGCAGCGCATCGCCACCGTGCCCAACGCCGTCGCACTGGCATGCCGTCCGGACGGCCAAGCGCTCGCCGTCGCCTGCCACGACCGGCGCATCCGCATGTACGATGCCGAACGGGGCAACCTTGTCGCCACGCTCACCGGCCACCGCGAAGGGCTCAGCGCCATCGCCTTCAGTCTCGAAGGCACCATGCTTATCTCTGGCAGCACCGACGGCATGGTATGCTTATGGGACAGCGAACATGGCGAATTGCGCTACCAACTGCGCGGGCACCAAAACGCGATTCGCAGCGTGGCCATCCACCCCGACGGCCTGCTCGCCGCATCGGGCAGCATGGATGGCAGCATCCGCCTCTGGCGCACCACCGACGGCGAACTACACCAAGTGCTTAAAGGCACCGGCAGCGGCATCCTGCGCCTCACCTTTAGCCCCAACGGCGAACTCCTTGCCGCTGGCGACACCGACGGGCGCATTACGTTTTGGCAACCAGGGTAGGGGGTTGCGGGGGAACCATGTTCCCCCGCATGCCCCCTAGCCGGGGGTAGGGTTGCGGGGGAACCATGTTCCCCCGCATGCCCCCGTGGGGCGCGGGAACTTGGTTCCCGCGACGTGCCCTCCGCCAAGGGCGCGGGAACTTGGTTCCCGCAATGTTCCCTCCGGCAAGGGCGCGGGAACTTGGTTCCCGCGACGTGCCCTCCGGCAAGGGCGCGGGAACTTGGTTCCCGCGACGTGCCCTCCGGCAAGGGTGTGGGAACTTGGTTCCCGCAATGTTCCCTCCGCCAAGGGCGCGGGAACTTGGTTCCC
>RSAS01000903.1 GCA_003934145.1 Candidatus Viridilinea halotolerans
GGTGGCAATTCGCCTTGACACACCTGGGCTGATCCAGGGGGTTTGGAGAGGATACATTTCTTCTCCTCATTTTCTCGACAGGGTACGGCATGACGGAATTTCCACTCATCTTGCTCGACGCGACACCGCATGTTCGCCTGTTGTCTCTCGACACGACACGAAATCTCATGCATCTGATCCGACTGCCGAGATGACGGACATGGCCCCATACCGTATCGCATCCGCTTGCGCAACGCCGCAACGCCGCGAAAGGTTGGTACGACAACAACCGAATACGTTGTCCACTTGCGCCGTTGCGTCAACAACGCATGCCCCCTACATCCCCCCCAAGACCTGCCCACTGCCGGTCATGACGAAGAGGAGATTCAGCAAGATGCCCACGACCAAGCTAATGGCGACCATCAGCAGCAGGTACATCGTGCGGCGGCGCAGCATGCGTTTGAACTCACTCTGCAAGATGAGTTCGAGGGTGGCTTGTTGGGCCACCAAGACATGCTCCACGCTGGCCCCTTCCTGCTCGGCCTGAGCCAAGGCATCGGCGACATCAATGAACTCGCGGCACCCGCGCTGGTGGGCGACGGTCGCAAGGGCGGCGAAGGGGCGCATGCGCTGCTCGACGCTCACCTGTAACGCATCAGCGACGGCCCCTTGCATCAGGGCAATACGCTCCACCGGACGTGCCGTGTAGCGCCGCATCGCGTCCATTGGACTCTCGAAACTTCCCAGCGCAACCCGGATAAAGGCGATAAAGCCAGGGGTCAAGCGGCGCAATGCGCTTGCCTCGCGCTGCTGCTGTACGAGCGGCCTGCGCGGGATCACCAGCCCCAGGTAGAGATAGGCCACCAACGCCGCACCCAAGAGCATCGTGCGGGCATTGCCGACAACATTCCCCACCACTACCACGCCCACGAGGGTGGCAACCACTGGGATCGCCGCGAGGTTGCCCACCAGCACGCGCCGCCTCAGCGTCGTCGTCGTGGGGGCCGCCCGCATGCCGCCCGCAAATGCGAAGGCACGCCGATCCAGCAACATCCCCCCCAGCATGGCCAGCAGCGCCGCGCCAAAGGCCGCAAGATAGTACGGCACGCCGGGATTCGCCAACACGGACATGGTATTCATACGCTCTGGCTCCTTTTCTCCTGCATCTTGCCCACAATTGAGGCGAGACTGCCCCCGTAATCCTGCGTATCTGCCGTCCCCCGACAACGCATGATCTGCATCACCAAATCTATGGTTGCAAGGTAGAGTTGCAGATACCAGCACTCCATCGTCTCAAGCTCACGAATGTCGTGCATCATCGCCACCGGGCGAAGAACGGTCAACACGGAAATCGCGTGAACTGGGCGCAACAGGCGTTCGCGTTCCATGAACGCGAACAACTCTCCGCTAACGAAATCGGTGTTTTGATCCAAAAGGATAAAAATCACATGGCTCAGCCCTGCTAATGCCCATACTCGCCATGCGAAGGATACTGGTGAACAGCGGATCAGCGCCGTTTCACGATAGCAATTCAGGTATTCCCAAATCCACGGTGCTGCATGTGTCGAAACCAAGAAAAAAGGGGCAAGGATATTCCCATTGTCGTCAAAATCATTCCTCCGCTGATGAAGCGGATTGCGGCCCATGTTGCTCAAGGCGTGCATCCACGCAAACGCAAAAAAGACTACTTCCCACGGAAGTTTACCCTGCTCCACCCGATGAAGATCGATCCGCAATGCTTCGCGCACACCAACCCATGTCATTGATGAGGTAACCGCATCTGGTGCATACCTTTCCAGCGCACCAACCATCTTCAAGCGGTTGTCGTATACCAAATCGCCTACCAGTGCCGGATACTCTAGCCACTGCGAAAACGTTTCCTCAAGTGGATCAACTTCTTCAATCGGACGAGAAAGACGAGTACACATAGTGTTATCCTGACAAAATCGCGCTAATAATCCACATCATCCGCCTGCGCGAGCATCAATCCGCCGCCAATGGGCAAGAGCAATGACGCGACGACGATGACGGCCATGATCATGCCGAGAGGTGAGCTATAGGCCATGACCATGCGCTCCCATTGTGTCACGGCGAGGTAGAGCGCCATCACCGCCCCGGCCAAGCCAATGGCGATGCCGCTGTAGCGCATCTGCGCCAATTCGGTCACCGCCTCTTCGCGGCGACGGTCGGAGGCTTGCATGGCCTCATAGGCCGCCATCACGCGAGTGACCAGCACGTCTTGGGGCTGGGCCACGGCCACCGACAGGTGGTTGAGGAAGGTGGCGTGGCGCGGTGAGAGGGTCTGCACGGCCAGCGCGCCCACTACGTCGGGATGCGTGGCGATCCCTTCGCGGTTGACCATTGGGCTGCCCACGCGCTCCAGTAAGAAGCCCCACTCGTGACGGAGCGGCCCATCCATGTCGTGGTTCAGCCGCACCAGCGTCTGGCGGAAGGAGTTGCCCGCCCGCAAGAGGGCGCTCATGCGCCCCACGGAGGGCGTGAGTTCCCGTTCGAGATGGGCGACGTAGCGCGCCTCTTGCCAGCGCAACAGCCCCCACAAGGCCGCTGCGGTGATTGGCCCCATCAGCAGCAGCCCGACCAGCGTCGGGATGACGAAGAGCATGCCCACCACCAGCACTCCGGCGACCGTGGCGCTCATGATGAGCGCCGCCTGCGGCGAGGGGGCCGGGGCCACGTAGATCAGTGTCGGATCGGGAATGAGTTGTGCGGGCAGGTTGCTCGCGTGCTGCTGCGCCCGCGAGGCGCTGACACGGGCCAGGGCCATCGCCACCGGACGCCGCAGCACGAAGATGATGAGCAATGCGGCGAGGATGACCAGCGCCACCGGCACGAGCGTGACGAGCCATGCCGTTTCGGGATGGGTGATCTGCGTATTATTCCCCACGAAAATCTCCTGTTATACCAATTACCATTGAACAGGCCACATGCCTCATAACATTCAAGCGCATTGAGACGCCATGTCCGGCTATCGGCTATCGGCTATCGGCTTTGGTATTTACGTCTCTCTGTTGCCCTTGCCCTTGTCCCTGCGCGTGCAACGTCGCAATCTGGGCCTCCGTCGCGGCCAAGGCGTCCTTGCCTCCTTCGCCTTCGCCCATCTGGATCAACTGGCGCAACGCATCGCGGCGCACAGTCAATGCCTCCATACCCGCGTCGGGCGAGCAGGAACCCACGGTATTGGCCCCCAAGAGGGTGAGCACCTCTTGCGGATGCGTGCCGCGCTGGAGGGCGCTGCGGGCCGTGCGGGCGCGCGCCAAGAGGTCGCGGTCATGCTCCAAGCCGACGGTGATCTGTTCCGCCATGCGCTCCCAGCGGCCTGCCGGAGTGAGCGCCGCGACGGTCACCAGGTCGGCTTGGGCGTGGTCAAGCTCGGCCCGCGCTTCGCCCCACCAGCGGGCATCGAGCAGGCGCTGCACTACCTCGGCGTGCTGTTCGCTGGCGGCAGATGCGGACGCCATGCGCTGCGGTTCCGCCTCCAGCGTGCGGGCCATCGCCCCAACGAGCAGAGGATCGCGCCGGTCGGCCCAGGCCCGCCGCAAGGCGTGCATCGCCGCGTCGATCTGCCCCGCCAGCACCAATTCGTGGGCGCGTTGGATCGCCTCATCCACCGCCGCCCGCGTCGTCGGCGCGGCCCGTACCCGCCCGGCTGCCCGCAAGAGCAAGAGCTTTTGATTCAAACCCTTCGGCGTGCGGTCAACGCCATCCTGCCACTCCAGCGTGTCGACCTCAGCGCGAACAAAGGTGTCCCAGACGATCTGCCCCTGTTCGCTGACGCGCATCTGCGCCACTGGCACGAGGCGCGGGCGCAGCGGTGTGTTCGCCGTGCGCGGATCACTGCCGTTGAGCAGCACGATCTCGCTGATAAAGCGCCGCCCGGCCATCTTCTCGACGTGAATCACGACCTCAAGGTTGTCACAGGCATCTTCGAGCGCGTTGTCGCGCCGCCCGTCGTAGACATACGCCCCCGGCATGGCGGCACAGTCGGCAAAGCGTTGGATCGCTGCGAGGCAACTCTTGGCGTGCAGCGTGGAGATGATCGCGTGGCCGCTGACGGCAATCGTCAGCACCGCGCCCGCCTCGTCCGCCCGAATTTCGCCGGGGGCCACGATGGTGGGCGTTTGGCGCAACGCCTCCTTCGCGGCCCGCCCGAAAGCCGTGGGCTCGTAGGCGGTCTGCACCAACTCGCGGGTCCACGCCTCGTGGCGCACCATAATCTCCAAGGTGTTATCTTCAATCGTGATCACATGGGGCGTGCCTGGCCACGAATTGACGATACTCTCCAACAGGGCCGTCTTGCCGGAGCCGGTTTCGCCCGCGATGAGAAAGGAGCATTTGGCGCGGGCGAAGAGCAGCAGCAGCGCGTGAATCGCCTCGTTGAAGCCCCCGCGCCGCAGGATGTCGTCGAGTTCCCATGCATAGCGCCGCCCACGCCGGATACAGACCAGCGCCTGCTGATGGGGCGTGCAGGGCGGAATGGTGACGTGCATGCGCGTGCCGTGGGGTAACGGCAGCGTGCCTTGCGGGCGCGCCGCATCGAGGGCGACGCGGAACTGGCTGGCCAGCACCTGGGCGCGATCCAACACCTGCTTGGGGTCGCTGAAGCGTTCCGGCACACAGACAAAATCGGCCCCATCCTCCTGCACCAGAATCTGGGTGCCATTGATCTTGATCTCTTGGATGCGCTCGTCATCGAGATAAACCTGAGCTGGCCCCCAACCGAGCGAATCGCGGTAGAGGCCGAGCAGGGTCGCCTCATCGGTTGGCACGGCCCGCAGCGATCCCTCCCCCGCCTCAATCTGCTCACCAATCGCACGACGCAGCACCGTCAGCACCGCCGCATTGCGCGCCGCCGACGGCGCAACCGGGTCGATCAACTCCTTGGGCAGTTCATCAAGCAACAGATCGCGCACCGCCCGCAACAGATCCGGCGAGCGAACGAACGCCCCCGCCGCCCCGCTGCCGCTCGTTGCGCCGATGAGTGAACCCAAGCCACCATCTTCTACGACGCGTAAGGTTCCCGTGGTCACGTCATATTCCTTTTTTTCACCGCAGAGAACGCAGAGAAACGCAGAGGTCAGGGTATACGCCAATCCGAAACCATCCTCTGCGCCCCTCTGCTTTTTTCACCGCAGAGAACGCAGAGAAACGCAGAGGTGAGGGCATACGCCGATCCGAGATCATCCTCTGCGCCCCTCTGCTTTTTTCACCGCAGAGAACGCAGAGAACGCAGAGGTGAGGGCATACGCCGATCCGAAACAATCCTCTGCGCTCTCTGCGCCCTCTGCGGTAGAACAAGCAGCCTCCCTCACGCCGCCC
>RSAS01000351.1 GCA_003934145.1 Candidatus Viridilinea halotolerans
TGTGATCTCTCTGTAGGTTGTTCATCCGGAGCCTACCCGGAAAACTGGAGGTGCGAACCAAACCAACCTCCGAGAGGCCCGGATGAACACCCATAAGAATGCCCGTCTCACCCCCCACGGTCGAGCCCTGCTGGTGCATAGAGTGCTGGTGGAAGGGTTGCGTCCCGAAGAGGTCGCCCAGGCCCAAGGCGTCAGTGTACGGACGGTCTACAAGTGGGTGCGCCGCTTCCGCAAAGAGGGGCATGCTGGCCTTCAGAATCGCTCGTCACGCCCTGGCCGAAGCCCCTTCGCGACTGACCCGGCGACCGTGGAGCAGATCATCGAATGTCGCCAACGACGCCAGACCTATCGGCAGATCGCCGAGGCGCTGGGCATCGGGCGCAGCACCGTGGCACGGATACTCAGACGGGAGGGGTTGAACCGTTTGGCCGCCCTCGAACCCGCCAGGCCCGACAACCGCTATGAACACGAGGCGCCTGGGGATCTCCTGCACCTGGATATCAAGAAGCTTGGCCGCTTCGCGCGCCCGGGCCATCGGATCACCGGTGATCGCCAGCAGAACACGCGCGGCGCCGGCTGGGAATATGCCCATATCGCGATCGACGATCACTCGCGGGTGGCCTTCGCCACCCTCTACCCCAATGAAACCGGTTGGAGCGCGTGCTACGCGCTGTTGGACGCCGTGCGCTACTACCGAGGACTGGGGGTCCACTTTATCCGTGTCCTGACCGACAACGGCGCTTGCTACAAATCCAAGCCATTTCGCCGCTTGTGTCGGCGCCTGGGGCTAAAGCACAAGCGTACCCGACCCTACACCCCACGCACCAATGGCAAGGCAGAGCGGTTTATCCAGACCGCCCTGCGCGAGTGGGCCTATGCGCGGTCCTACGAGAGCTCAGCGCAGCGAGGCCAGCATCTGCCGGCCTGGCTGCACCAATACAACTGGCATCGTCCGCATGCCAGTCTCGATTACCACCCTCCGGTTAGCCGGTTGGGCCTTTCCGTGAACAACCTGGTGGGTTTACACACCTAGCGACTAGCGCCTAGCTGCAGGGTCCCGGATGATCAAATGAGCTATAGGAGTTATCCTCTGCTGGCAGCCAGAG
>RSAS01000231.1 GCA_003934145.1 Candidatus Viridilinea halotolerans
CGGATGGCCCTCACCCCCCGGCCCCCTCTCCCACGTTGTGGGAGAGGGGGGGAAAATAACGGGGGGCTTGGCGTTCCGCTGGGATGCCGGTGCCTCTCCGCCTCCCGCCTCGCGCACCACCTCGGCGACGAGTGCTTCGGCTTCACGGCTGGCGGTGCCGTTGCCAATGGCAATGATCTGTACGCCCCAGCGGGCGCAGAGTTGCGCGAGGGTCGCTTTGGCACGTTCCGCCTGGTGCAGGTAGATCAGGTCGCCGAAGAGATGCTTGCCGGTGGCGTCCACGACGGCGAGCTTGCAGCCGGTACGGTAGCCAGGATCGAGGCCCAAGACGACGCGGCCACGCAGCGGCGGTTGAAGCAGGAGGCGGCGCAGGTTGGCGGCGAAGAGTTCGAGGGCGTGGCGCTCGGCGCGTTCGGTCAGTTCATTGCGCAGTTCGCGCTCGATGGCGGGGGCCAAGAGGCGTTTGTAGCCATCGGCGACGGCAGTGCGCAATTCGTTATCCACCCACGTTGTACCCGGGGCATAGCGGCGCTGCAACGAACTGATGAATGCCTCGTGGTTGGCATCCAGATCAACTACCAGCACCTCCTCGCGCTCGCCGCGGTTGATCGCCAGGATGCGATGGGGCGGCAGGGCGCTGAGGGCTTGGGTAAACTCGTAGTACAACTGGTAGACCCCCTGCGCATCCTGGGAATCCTTTTTGCGGGCGACGCGCAGCGCTGCCGTGCGGCGTGTCGCTTCACGCAGGGACTGGCGCACATGGGCGGTTTCGGCCATGTGTTCGGCCACAATGGCACGAGCACCCGCAAGGGCGGCGGCGGTATCGGGGACGTGTGTACTCAGAAAGGGCGCAGCAAGTTGATCGGGCGTTTGGGCACCCACTTGGCGTTCCAGCAGCAACGCAGCCAGGGGGGCCAAGCCCATTTCGCGGGCGACTTGAGCGCGGGTACGCCGTTTGGGGCGAAAGGGCAGGTAGAGATCTTCGATGACTTGGAGCGTTGGTGCGGCTGCGAGAGATCGGGCTAGTTCAGGCGTAAGGTGACCGCCGGCTTCCAGGGCCGCCTGCACCTCAGCCCGGCGCGCCTCCAGGTGGCGCAGGTAGCTCAGCCGCTCGGCCAGGCGCTGCAACTGTTCTTCATCAAGCCCGCCGGTCGCCTCCTTACGATAGCGTGTAATGAAGGGAATGGTGTTGTCGGCATCAAGCAGGGCGGCGGTTTGGACGACCTGCGGCAGGGGCAAGCCCAGTTCATGGGCTAATTGGGTATAGAGGGGATCGTTCATGGCTTGATTATAGCAGTTGCGCAGAGCGCTCTTTGTTGGGTGTTGGCGGCTGCGCCGCCAACACCCAATAAAGGGCGCTTCGCGGGGGCCATGCCCCCGCGCCCCCGCGTGGCGGGAGAGGCTTTGCGGGGGCCATAGCCCCAATACCTTTCAAATAAGGGAGAGCATAGACCTCACAGGTCTTTGCTGATGGCGTTCCAGTGCAGAAGAGCAGACCTGTGAGGTCTTATTTGAAACGTATTGGGCCATGCCCCTGCGCCACCGTGTGGCGCGGGGATGCTTCGGGGGCTGCGCCCCATGCGCACCCTTTCCCCAATGTTAGCTCTGGGCCTCTTCGATCTGGCGCATGGCGCTGCGGCGGCGGCTGGGTTGGCGCGGGGGGCTGATGATCGCGTCAAGGGCGGCGTTGATCGTCTGCTGCTCGGCGGCGTGGCGTTGGGCGTGGATGGCGACGTGGGGGCTGTGGCGTTGGCGCAGGGCCAGTGGCGCAACACGGCGCAGGTCTTCACTGTTGACCACGTTGCGAAAGTCGGCGGCGGCGCGCGCACGCGCCCCTTCGAGCAGGGCGATTTCGGCGCGGTGCGAAGGGATCTCTAGTCGCTGCACCAGATCGAGCGCCTGCTCTTCGAGCGTGGGCGGTACGGTGACGTGGGGCAGAATGGCGCGGGCGGAGGCGAGTTCGTCGGCGAGGGCGGCAGTCTGCTTGGCGTAGGCGATGCGGAAGGCCGCCGCGTCGCTGCGAAAGGCTTGGGCGCGCCGGTAGACCTCAAGGCGCTGGCGGGGTTCTGCGAGGGGTGCGACCCAGACGCGCAGCCCGAAGCGATCCATAATCTGCGGGCGCAATTCGCCCTCTTCGGGGTTCATCGAGCCAACCAGCATGAAGCGGCTGGAGAAGAGGCGCGTCATTGGCCCGCGCCGCACAAACGTGCGTCCCTGCGCCGCTGCATCCAAAATGGCATCAACCACTGCCGCATCAAGCAGATTGATTTCGTCTACATAGAGCAGATTGCCATCAGCGAGGGCTAAGATTCCCGGCTCGAGCTGAATGCGCTCCTGTTCGAGCGCGATGCGCTCGTTGATGCCGCCCACCACATCATCAAGCCGCGCGTTGAGGGGCAACTCAACGAGGCGCATACGCTCGTGGTGCGGTGCGGTGCCCGCTTCGGCGTTGGGGCGTGCCACCACCGGCATCACATCAAGCAGCGCCCGTACCGCTGTGGTTTTGCCAACCCCATACGGCCCGCTCAGCAGCACCCCACCCACGCCAGGATTGATCAGCCCGAGCAGCAGGGCCATTTTTAGTTCGGTTTGACCCACCAGTGCCAGCAACGGATAGGGCTGAAAGAGATCGTCCATGGTCAAAGCATTTCAATCTCATAGGCCCCAATGGGACATTCCGGGCGGGTACGGTCAATGAATTTGACCACCGCCTCGAGTTGGCCGTGAGCATAACTCTGCGCGGTGGCGACGCACGCAATGGCCAGCACCGCGCTCTGCCAGAGATCTTGGTCGTCAACTTCGGCAATCGAGACATTGAATTCATTGCGTACGCGGGCAATGATCGACTTCACCACCTGGCGTTTCTCTTTGAGCGAATGGGCGGCGGGGATGCCAAGTTGGAGCGTGCAGATGCCGATGATCATAAGTGCTAATTCAAGCTACTCATACCCGACAGCCCCTCGTCAACCTGACGCTGGCCGCTCGGCATGAGGGCGAGTTCGGCGCGCAGATCGTTGGCGATTTCGCGGATGCGGGTGCGTAGGTCGCTTTCGAGCCAGTGTTGCTTGCGTTCCAGCGTCACCTGCATACGGTCGGCGAGGTGGTAGGCAAGCTGGTTGGGTTCTTCGGGGAGATCTTCGGGCTGCAGGGCCGCGCCGGTAGCGGACGAGACGGCCTGCCAGTAGCGCTCATAAATGGCGCGCAGCTCACTGGCGGCGGCGACGGTGCCTTTGCTATCATCTTCGGGCAGTTCGCTGATCTCAGCCAAGATGTAGGGGGTTTGTTCAAGCAGCGCCTCCACGCGGAAGCGCCGATTGCCCACTGCGGTAATGAGGAAGCGACCATCATCAAGGCGGAGGTGGGAGTTAATGACTGCAAGGGTACCAACGGCGTAGGGTTCGGCGGGGAGCGCCGCGATGCGATCCTCAATTACCTCATCGCCTTGGCGGATCAACACGATGCCAAAAGGAAGTTGTTCTTCAAGACAACGTTCGATCATTATACGATAGCGTTCTTCGAAAATATGCAAATTAATGATCGCTCCAGGAAACAGAATCGTTCCCAGAGGAAAAAGCGGGATTTGACGGGTCATAGTATCCACCTCCGGTGGGGATTTGGGAGTTTGGCCCATGGGCATGAACGCAAGGGGCCTGCGGCCCCTAAAACCCCGTCGGAACGGGAGATTCTGCGGGGGCCATGCCCCTTCGACGGCTTCGGCAAGTTGGCTTCGGCAAGCTGGCTTCGGCAAGCTGGCTTCGGCAAGCTCAGCCACCAAGCCACCAAGCCAACGGGCCGCTGGCTGAGCCTGTCGAAGCCCGCGTTCCGGTGCGCACCCTGGCTTGGCCCTAATCCTCAAACCAGGTACAACTGAGGACATGCACCTCAACTGGGCCAAGATTTAAGTCCACGGTAATCTCAACCTCCGGCCCTGAAACGGCTTGCAGGGCTGCGGTCATATCGAAGGGTGTGCCTTCACCTTCGTGCAGGACGCGCACACTGCCGAGGCGAATATCAAGCAATTCAGGGCGGAGTTCGATGGGAGTAGCGCCAACAGCCGCCATGATCGAACCCCATTCGGGCATGCCTCGTCGGAGCGCAGAGCGCAGCGAACGCGACTGGGAGATCTTATCGGCGACGGCGAGCGCCATCATTTCATCGGCGGCTCCGCGCACATAGACATGCATGATCTTACCACTTCCAGCGGCGTCGCGCACGATCTGCTGGGCGAGATCGGCACACAGCACATCAAGTGCGCTCTGAAAGGCGGTAAACTCACGCGAATCCGGGTCGTTGATCGGGCGCGCGTCAGCGGCCCCGTTGGCGAGCATAATCACGCCATCGTTGGGGCTAACTTCACCATCCACATTCATGCGGTTGAAGCTATGGGCCACGCTGTTCTGTAGAGCGCGCTGGAGCAGGCGTTGCTCAATAGCCGCATCGGTCGTGATCACGCAGAGCATCGTAGCGAGGCGCGGATGGATCATGCGCGAGCCTTTAGCCATGCCGGCAAGGGTACAGCGTTGGCCTTCGCGCAATTGCAAGCGCAGCACCCGCTCTTTGGGGCGGCTATCGGTGGTGAGCATCGCCACCGCCGCCCGCCGCCCTCCCCCGCTATCGAGCTCACTCACTGCCCGTTTAATGCCCTCGCGCATCTTCTGCATCGGCAAAGGCACCCCGATAACGCCGGTAGACATCACCAGCACACCATCACGGGGAATCTCCAGTTCATCGGCAACGAGCTTAGCGCACTCGACCGCATCGGTGAGACCGGCCTGACCAGTGCCTGCGTTGGCTTGGCCCGAATTGATCATAACCGCCCGCATCGCCTCGCGGTTGCGCGAGAGAATGGCTTGGCTGAGGAAAACTGGGGCGGCCTTGGTAAGACTCGTGGTAAACAGGGCCGCGACGTTGGCAGGGTGGAGTGAATAGACAAGCGCCACATCGCGGGCCTTGCTCCCATCTTTGAGTCCGCACGAAATGCCCGTGGCACGGTAGCCGTTCGGGCTGGCGATATGTCCGTCATCGAAGATGGTATGGCTCATAATGAGTGCCGGGTATTTTGAGAGAGGACGCGGGAGGCGAGGACGCGGGAGGCGAGGACGCGGGAGGCGAGGACGCGGGACGCGGGAGGCGAGGACGCGAGGACGCGGGACGCGAGGACGCGGGACGCGGGAGGCGAGGACGCGGGACGCGGGACGCGGGAGGCGAGGACGCGGGACGCGGGGCGCGGGGGCCACGCCCCCGCAAATTCCCCCGCTTGGGGGCGCGGGGGCATGGCCCCCGCAAATTCCCCAAAGCCTACGC
>RSAS01000454.1 GCA_003934145.1 Candidatus Viridilinea halotolerans
CCGCCCCGCCGCCCCGCCGCCCCGCCGCCCCGCCGCCCCATGGTACCACATCCGCCCCATATCCCCTTCACATCCCCCTTTCATCCCCACGCTTACGGACGTTATCCTTGAGTTGCGTGGCAACTTTCGTTTACAATAGGTGAAGGGGAGGGCTAGGCCATCCCACGGATCTACGCAATCCGCAAGTGGCGTCAATGGGCGTGCCACTTGCGCTCCTAAGCGGTTCATCTGGCAAGTAGCTTTACAGGAAAATTGGGAGGACATGGTTCGCCCAAAAGCCTTCCCACCGGCAAGTGAGCATAAGCGAACAAGCCTCGTGTACCAGCAAGGAACCCTCCAATGCACTCTGC
This sequence comes from Candidatus Viridilinea halotolerans, assembly GCA_003934145.1. GTDB lineage: Bacteria > Chloroflexota > Chloroflexia > Chloroflexales > Chloroflexaceae > Viridilinea > Viridilinea halotolerans. The sequence continues at coordinate 351 of RSAS01000454.1, forward strand.
GTCGCCTCACGTTGTAACGCTTACTGCCCGCCCGACGCGCATACCGCCATGGTATGCTGAAGTCGAGGAACATAGCGAGCGGGTGGCCAGTTTAGCTGATCGGCTTGCCCAATACTACGGTCTTGGCCACGAACAACGCCAACTGATCGTCTGGGCGGCGCGTTGGCATGATTATGGTAAATTGGCTTTAGGGCCAGGGCTGGTGAACGCACCGCGTCCGCTCAGCAATGCCGAATGGGCGCTGATGCGCCGTCACCCGCGCATTGGGGCCACCTATTGCCAGCGTATGGGCGCACCGATGGCAGCGGTTCGTATTATTGATGCCCACCACGAGCGTTGGGATGGCCGCGGCTATGGCGAAGGCCTGGCGCGCTACGCGATCCCCCTTGGTGCACAGATCATTGCCCTCGCCGATGTCTTCGATGCCGTTACCACCGATCGGCCCTATCGCCGTGCGCTCTCGGTAGGGGCCGCATTCGATCTTCTGCGTAGCGAACGCGAACATGCCTTTCACCCGGATCTGCTCGACTTGGCGCTCAATATTTTTAGCATGAGCGCCCCGCGGCTCTGCGCGATGGCATAGTTGGGCGTGGTCAAAAGGTGTGGGAAGAACGCGCGGAACCCCGGTTCTCGCGCATCCGCCCGTGCCCGGCGGGGGCGCGGGCTTGCCGTGAGCCTAGTCGAAGGGGCCTCGCCCCATACGCATGAACGTAAGCCTCTGGTGGGCCTGCCGGCGGGGGTTCGGGGGCCGCAGGCCCCTTACGTTCATGCGCATGGGGCCTTGCCCCCGAAGAATCCCTCCCGTGCGGCGGGGGCGCGGGGGAGGCTACGCCCATGCGCATGAACGTAAGCCTCTGGCGGACCTGCCGGTGGGGGTTCGGGGGCATGGCCCCCGAAAAATTCCCCTTTCCAACGGGGTTTAAGGGGTCGCAGACCCCTTACGTTCATGCGCATGGGGAGGCTACGCCTCACCCGAAAAACGCTGGCTGTTGGGTTTTGGCGGCGAAGCCGCCAAAACCCAACAACCACACAGAGCTTGGGCGCAAGCCCCAACGATCACAGGCTCGGCGTGGGCTGCCCCCGCCCCAAGGGGTACCAGAACGAGACAATGAACCCCACCAAGATGTGCTCAATGTTGAGCAGCAAAAAGAGCGCCGACAGCGTGAGCGCCTGCTCAGTCGTGTAACCGTAGGGCATAATAATCGCAATCAGCACCGCGTCACGCACGCCGACGCCAGCAATGGAGATCGGCAGGACTTGCAGGACGGCGATGAGCGCTGAAGCGCCGATGACAACATAGAGCGGCACGAGGTCGAGACCCAGTGCCAAGAAGAGTAGCCAAAGGCGCACGAAGGTAAAGCCCGCTGAGACGAGCGATGCGGCCATGACGGCGCTGAGCAACTGCGGCCTCAGCGTGAGCGTGCTGAGTTGGCTGTTCCAACGATTCAACGTTGCCGTCAATTTGGGCGCAATACGCGGCAGCAAAGTGGTCAGTGTCCATTGGCGCGGGCCACGAGCGAGCAACACCACGGTGAGCATCGTCAGGCCGATGCCCATCAGCACCACCAGCGTAGCCTGGAGTTCGCGGCTGGGCAGCAGTTGGCCGAGGGCAAAAATGCCCAACGTGCCCAGTGCGGCCATGATCAGCAGATCGAAAAGACGATCTAAAATCACACTGAGCATTGCTGGCGGCAACGGATTGCCGCGCTCGTGCAAATAGACCGCCTTGAGCAGATCGCCCGCCTGCCCTGGCGTGGTCGCCCCGTAGAAGAGGCCCACGGTATAGAGCGCATTGGCCGTCGGCAGATCGAGCGTAATGCCCATCTCGCGCATCAGCCGCACCCAGCGCCACGATTTGATCAGCACAAAAGGAGGCATCAGCAGCAACGAGAGCAACACCGGCCAGAGACTGGTTTCTCGCAACGTCAGCCAGAGCTTGCCCAGATCGGCATTGATCAAAAAAATGACCAACAGAATTGGGCCGAGCATACGCAACATGAGCGGCAAATATTTTTTCATGAAATGCAATCCGTTTTACAGAATGAGGGGGAGTATGGGGGAACCAGGTTCCCCCATCCCCCCCTTCTGGGGTGCGCGGGGGCGCGGGGGCATGGCCCCCGCAAAGCCCCTCGTGCGCGAGGCCGTGGGGGCCATGCCCCAATACCTTTCAAATAAGGGAGAGCATAGACCTCACAGGTCTTTGCTAATGGCGTTCCAGTGCAGAAGAGCAGACCTGTGAGGTCTTATTTGAAAGGTATTGGGCCATGCCCCCGCAAAGCCCCTGGTGCGCGGGGGCGCGGGGGCATGGCCCCCGCAAAGCCCCTGGTGCGCGGGGGCGCGGGGGCATGGCCCCCGCAAAGCCCCTGGTGCGCAGGGGCGTGGGGGAACCTGGTTCCCCCGCATCCCCTCACGCATCGCGGCGCTGAAAGCGCAACGCCGCAATCTGCTCGGCCAGCAGCCCAAACATAAACACAATGATACTGCCCACAAAAAACAACAGGGCCGAATTGGGAATGTAGAGCCCACGGGTCGGTTCGAGCAGGAAGATATTGAGCAGCCAAGAGGCCATGCCCAGCAAGAACATGCCCAAAGCCACCGGGAAATAGACGCGCAGCGGGGCAAAGAGCGAAATCATGCGCAAAATGATCAGGCCGAAGCGCACACCGTTCTTGAGCAACTTCTGGCCGCTCTGCCCGCCGCCGCGCTTTTGGCCCTCGATGCTCACGAAGCCGACGCCATAGCCGCCTTTGAGCAACGCCAGCGTGCTGGTGGTCGGGTAGGAGTAGCGGTTGGGCAGCAGATGAATGAACTCCATAATCACGGAACGGCGCATCGCCCGATAGCCACTGGTTAGGTCGCGCACCTCCGTCTCGACCAGGTAGCTCCCCAGGGCATCCAGGGCGCGATTGCCCAGCCGCCGAGCGATGTTGTCACCTTGGGTGGCACGCGTGCGTGCGCCTACTACCATATCATAGCCAGCGTCAATACCGCCAAGAATTTGCGGAATATAACGCGGATCCATCTGGCCATCGGCATCCATCAGCAGCACCACCTCGCCCGTAGCGCGACGAATGCCCGTCTTCACAGCGGCCCCATTGCCCCGATTAGCGGGGTGGCGCTCGACGCGGGCACCCGCCGCCGCCGCCGCCGCGCCCGTCGCATCAGAAGAAGCATCGTCCACCACCAGAATCTCGGCGGCGGGCAGGGCCGTGCGCACGCGCTGCACCACCGTAGCGATGCCATGGGCCTCGTTGTAAGCAGGAATCACGACAGTGGTGGTGAAGGCGTAGGCGGGGGGGCTGGGGGTTTGAGGGGTCATAGGTTTTTTCACGCAGCCAGTATAGTAATGGTTATATCTGGCGTCAAACCGAAAACCCTCGTTTGCGGGTTTCATGGTGGGTAGAATATTTGTTCAGTTAGCAATAGTGCCATCTGCAATCCACCGGCTACAACCTGAGATGGTATGATGTAGCATAGATCGCAGTCAAGAAGCGAATCCTTCATGATACCGCGCCGACAACAGTTTACCGTGACGGCGCTCAGGGATGTGATGGCAATGATTGGCCGGGGGGAACGACCATGAAGGCCACAATTCGCGATAGGGAAGCTCTACTTTCAATTAGACCTCTGGATCTCGTTGCCTACCTTCGTGCTAACCACTGGCACGAGAGCGAACATCACGAGGGTCGCTATGCGATCTGGTTGCGTAATGGGCAAGGTGAGCCAGCCGAGATCCTCCTGCCCCTTAATCGTGAGTATCGCGATTATGCCACCCGTATCGCAGAGGCATTACAGACCCTCGCAGCAGTTGAAGAGCGTAACCAAGTTGATATTCTTCATGATATACATTTAGCAATTCCTATTATAAAAGAGGCTGCGTTTGCCCTCCGCGAGTCGTCTTCTCGTGAAGATTTTCATCTAGAGGGGTATGTTGTAAAGTTGGAGAAGCTCTCGCACATTTCGCGAGGACGCATCACTGTGAATGGCCTCATTGATGATGGTTTTCGATATGTGCTCGTTGAATTAGATGAACATGATTATTGGCAGGCAACCAACGCGCACCGTGATCGTTTATTGGTGCGCTGTGATGGTGAACTTATACGCGAAGGACGACAATATGTGCTGCGAAATGCACGCTTGTTTGAGGTCGTGCGTCAGGATTGATTGCATTGGCTACCAAAAGCCACGTTCATGTTCCTGCATCTCCGGCTCGCGTCTGTTGCTGCAGTATCAACGTTGTCGGCAGGGGGCGCGAGGGAACTTGATTCCCTCGCGCCCCCTTTCGTCGTCCGACGGCTGTGGGGCGCAACCCTACAGATTTTGGTCACATCCAAATTTGGGTTCTTGCACTCGCGCCCGATGGCACAACCCTCGCCTCGGCATCAGAGGATGGCACGGTGCGCCTATGGGCCGTGCGCTAGGGCGTTGCGGGGATTGGCGCATGAGAGTGCGCCGTAACGCCTAGCGGGACGGCCTCAAAACGCCCGTTGCGTCTTGGTTGGAGCGTAGGGGCGCAGCAGCGGCCACTCCACGATCGTCTACGCGCCCAAGAGCCAAAGGCCGCTGCTACGCCCTAGAGCGGGAAGAAACCATGGCACGACCATGAGGTTTTTCGTCGCCAATGGCTCCATGGGGCGCAATGGCGAGGCACAATGCCGCAGAGTAGCGCGTAAGCAGCGGCCTGTAGTTCTCGCTGCAGCCATGATTTCTTGGGTGGCCGCTGCTACCTCTTGGTGTGTAAAGCGTTTTTGGCATCCATCCAACTCGTCGCAACGCCCCAGACCTGGCAGGTGGGGCGCGTGCAGCCGCTTGTGGTACCCAAAGAGCCTTCCGCGCCCCACCTGCTAGGTCTCATGAGCCTTTTAGGGAAGCAGAAACTTTTAAGTACCCCAGCAGCCTGTCATGCTGAGCGCAGCGAAGCATCTCTTTTCGACCGAAGAGAGACCCTTCGCTG
>RSAS01000879.1 GCA_003934145.1 Candidatus Viridilinea halotolerans
ACCAGCCCGCGCTCCACACGATGCTCACCAGTTTGGGCCGGCTCTACGAACGCGGGGTGGCGGTGAACTGGTCTGCGTTGCACCAGGGCCAGGCGCGGCGCAAGATCGTGGTGCCTACGTACCCGTTTCAGCGGCAACGCTATTGGTTGGAGACAAAGCCACAGGCGGCGCAGGCAACGTTGCGTCCGTTGGTGGAGCGGATGTTGCGCGTGGCGCGGCGCAACGAGACCATCTTTGAGCAGACCATCAGTACCCAACGTTTGCCCTACTTGGCCGATCACCATGTCTATGGTGTCGTCGTGGTGCCGGGGGCGTTCCATCTGGCACTGGCGCTCAGTGGGGCCGATCTGCTCTTTGACGGGGCAGCGTGCGTGGTGGAAGATGTCATCTTTCCGCAGGCGTTGGCTTTAACAACGGATGGCGAACGGCTGCTGCAACTCATCGTCACGGCGGATAGCGACACAGAAGCGCCCTCTTCCTTTGAGATTGTCAGTATGGCGAGCGGCTCAGGTGGCAACGAGCAACTGCACGCGACGGGGCGTTTGGCGCGCCTGACGACACCGCTGCCACCCACGGTCGATTTGGCGGCGTTGCGTGCCCAGTGTACCCAACCTGTCGCGGTGGACGATCTCTATGCGTCCATTGCGGCGCTGCACGTGACGCTTGGCCCAACCTTCCAGTGGTGCCACACCCTTTGGACTGCAGGAACGAATGAAATCCTAGCGCAGTTCGTGCGCCCGCAGGAACTGCGCCATCTCGCGGGCTACCCGCTCTTTCCGAGCCTGGTGGATGCATGCTTCCAAATGCTCGCTGCTGGGGCGTTGGCGAACGGCCAACGCCCCACGACGACACCATTGCCCTTCGCGCTCGAACGGCTCACCTGGTACCAGCCGGCGCTACAGGAGGAGTTGTGGGTACACGCGATGCGGCGTAGCGTGCCCGCAGATGAAACCAGTCCGCACGATGCGCTCTGGGACATCACGATCTGCACGGCGCATGGCGCAGTGGTGGCGGTGCTGCATGGCTTCCAGATGCGCGAAGTCCCTGCGAGTGCCATTACCGGTTCCCAGGTACGCAATGAATGGCTGCACACGCTCACTTGGC
>RSAS01000558.1 GCA_003934145.1 Candidatus Viridilinea halotolerans
GCTCAGCATGACGGAGGCGTTTGTTGCGCAGGAGCGCAGCGCAGGGTCGCTCGTCGTAAGAGATGCTTCGCTGCGCTCAGCATGACGAAGGCCACAGCGTTCCTTTTGCGCTATTGCCTTTTTTCTTGCGTTGTGGCGGCGAAGCCGTCACAACGCAAGAAAAAATATGGAGAAACCCTATGCCTGCTCTTTCCATGGATCAAATAGTTTCGCTTTGCAAGCGCCGTGGCTTTATCTTTCCTGGCTCCGAGATCTACGGTGGTTTGCAGGGTGCCTATGATTTTGGCCCGCTGGGGGTTGAGCTGAAGAACCACCTGATCAACGATTGGTGGCGTACTAATGTCTATGAGCGCGATGATATGGAGGGGCTTGATGCGGCGATTCTGATGAATCGGCTGGTCTGGAAATATTCAGGCCACGAAGAGACCTTCAACGATCCGTTGGTGGATTGCCGCAACTGCAAGGCGCGTTGGCGCGCCGATCATATCCATGGCGTCTGTCCGAGTTGTGGCTCGAAGGATCTGACTGAGCCGCGTCCGTTCAATATGATGTTTAAGACCCAGGTTGGCCCGGTGGCCGACAGTGGCGCGTTTGCCTATCTGCGCCCGGAGACGGCCCAGGGCATTTTTGCCAATTTTGCTAATGTGCTGGCTACCACAAGCCGCAAGTTGCCCTTTGGCATTGCGCAGGTGGGCAAGGCTTTTCGCAACGAGATCAATCCGCGCAATTTTCTCTTTCGCGTGCGTGAGTTTGATCAGATGGAAATTGAATTTTTTGTGATGCCGGGCAGCGATGAGGCGTGGCACGCGCAGTGGCTCGAGGCGCGCCTCGCTTGGTGGGCTGGTATCGGCGTGCCGCGCGAACGCATTACGATTTACGATGTTCCCGCTGATGAGTTGGCGCACTATTCCAAACGCACCTACGATCTTATGTATGACTATCCCTCGCTGGGGCCGCAAGAGATCGAGGGCATTGCAAACCGCACCGATTATGATCTTGGTTCCCATAGTAAAGACCAGGCGAACCTCAATCTTACGGCGCGGGTCAATTTGAATGAAGATAGTACGGCGCGTTTGACCTACTTTGACTCTGAAAGTCGCCGCCACCTTGTGCCCTACGTGATCGAGCCCTCGGCTGGGGTGGGGCGGGCGGTGTTGGCGGTGTTGTGCGAAGCCTATGCCGAAGAGATGACCAAAGCGCCGAGCACCGAACGGCTCCAGACGGTGAGCGATGCGCTGGCGGCCTTTCTCAAGTCGGCGGGTAAGAATGAAAAGCTCAGCAGTGAGCAGCGTGATGCGCTACTCGAGCGCGGCCAAACCATTGCGGCCAACCTGTCTGAGCGGCTCGGCGAAGTGGAGCCGCTCTTGGCCATGCCCGGAGCCGATCAGATTGAGCTGGGCAAAAAGTTGCGCGGACAGGCCCAACCCGTACTCGACGAGTACTACCGCACGGTGTTGCGCCTGCGCCCCAAACTCGCCCCGGTCAAAGTGGCGGTCTTTCCGCTCAAACGCAACCACGAACAGATTGTCGCCACCGCCAAGCAGATCCGTCGCCAACTTCAGGCCGAAAGCGGCGTGCGCACCGTCTATGATGATACCGGCGCAATTGGCAAGCTCTACCGCCGCCAAGACGAGATCGGGACGCCCTTTTGCATCACGGTAGACTTTGATACGCTGGGCGAGGGCAAAGATGCCAGCCTGAGCGGTACGGTCACCGTGCGCGACCGCGACACGATGGCGCAGGAGCGCGTAGCGATTGCGGAGTTACCGGCGTTTTTGCGTGAGCGGCTGAAGTAATGCAATGCTTGGCCGGGTGGCGCGGGAGAACCTGGTTCTCCCGCGCCACCCGGCCAGAGTGATTTGAGGTCATTATGGCCAAGGGAAACTTCACCATCCCCACGCGAGTCTACCTGAGCGCGGGGCAGCGGACGCAACTCGAATTTTTGCTGCGCCAAGAAGAGCGCGAGCTTGATGATCTGCTCACCGAGTTGTTGAGCAACTATCTCGACAGTATGCCCGAAGCGCCGGAAGACGCGGCGCAAGCCTTAGGTGAGGCTGTCAACGAAGAGCTACGCCGTCGCCGCCAGGAATTGCGCCGCCTCCGTCCGCGTCTCAGAGACCCGCACAACCCCGCGCCCACCTGGCTGGTGCAGATGGTCGCCGACCTCGAAGCGGAGATTGCCCGCTTGGAGCGCCAGGCGGGAGCGCGGTGAGGTGGCAAAACTCCGCCTTGATCAACTCTTAGTAAACCTGGGCCTTGCTGAGACGCGCAGCAAGGCTCAGGCGTTGATCATGGCGGGGAGTGTGCGCGTGGCGGGGCAGGCGCAGACAAAGCCGGGGGTGCTGGTGGATAGCGCCAGCGCGGTGAGCGTGGCGGCAGCGCTGCCCTATGTGAGCCGGGGGGGCTACAAGTTGGCCCATGCGCTCGATCAGTTTGCACTCGATCCGCAGGGATTGGTGGCGCTTGATGTGGGGGCTTCGACGGGGGGCTTTAGCGATGTGTTGCTGCAACGGGGGGCGCAGCGCGTCTATGCGGTGGATGTGGGCTACGGCATTCTCGACTATCGCATTCGTTCCGATGCGCGGGTTGTGGCGCTAGAGCGCACCAACATTCGCCATCTTGCTACGCTGCCCGATAACGTGCGGGTCGCTTGCGCGGTGATTGATGTCGCTTTCATCTCGTTGCGCCTAGTATTGCCCGCCGTGCTCCCTTTAATTGAGGAGCATGCCTGGATCGTGGCGCTGATCAAGCCCCAATTCGAGGCTGGCCCGCAGCATGTGGGCAAGGGGGGGGTTGTGCGCGATCCGGCGATCCATCGCAGTGTGTTGCGCCAAGTGCTCAGTTATGCCCAAGAACAGGGTTTAACGCCGTGTGGTCTGGTGCGTTCGCCGCTCACAGGGCCAGCGGGCAACCAAGAATTTTTGGCTTGGCTGCAACACGGAGGGACGCCGCTGGAGCTTGAGGCGGCGATCGAGCGTTGCACAGCCTAAGACAAGGTTTCAGGGGTCAGGTTTCAGGGGTCAGCCCGAGCGCACCAGAAAGCGGTGCGTGGCACTAAACTGTAAAGCAACTATGAACCATGTCTAAGGGATGGAGGGATTGCGAGTTCTCAGGAGCGCGCCGAAGCCCTCGAGCGAAGCGAAGGGGAAGGGTCTCTCGTCAGTCGAAAAGAGATGCTTCGCTGCGCTCAGCATGACGGAGGCGTTTGTTTCTCAGGAGCGCTTCGTGAGCAACAGTGTTCCTTTTGCGGTATTACGAAAAGAGGATTTGGGGCAAGCCCCAAATCCTCTTTTTTTAGGGCCGCAGCCGCCCTAAATATGGTGTACATGGGGCACAGCTCTATGCGCATTTTGGTCATACCCATTTGATCACCAACAGTTAACACAAATCAGCAGCAAGCCTAATATAAGCATAATCTCCATCCGCTAGATTCGGCGGGGTGACTACTTCCTTTCGTTGTTCAGGTGCTGTTTCTGGAACTTCGGGATGGTTTTGGGAGGGACTGGCCATCCCAAGCCATCCTGTCAAGCTATTTGCTGGAGAATCTCACCTATGCGTTCACTGCTCGCTCTGCTCCTGATCGGTGTGACCATGATCTTGTCCGCCTGTGGGGGGGCGCCTGCTGCTACGCCGAGTGGAGCGCCCGCTGCTGCTGGGGTGCCAGCGGCAGCCACCGCGCCGACGACGCCGGTCATTGTGGCGTGGTATCCGAATGAGTCGGGGGCCGACCTTAAAGGTGCGCGTGATGCTTTGGCTGAAGTGATTGGCCAAGCCCTGAACCGCCCGGTGGAACATCAGACGACGACGGACTACATTATCGCCATTGAGTCGATTGTCAACAACAATGCCCATGTCGCCTTCTTTGGCGCCGAGGGCTACGTGCAGGCCCATGAGCGCAATGACGCCATTGTCCCCTTGGTCATTCCGAGCGGCAGTGATGGTTCGGAAGAGACGGCGGTCTACTATAGTTGGCTGGCGGTGATGCGCGGCCAAGAGGGAAACTATCAGGAGAATGGCGTCTATGCGCTGGACAACATCCAGGGTAAGCGTTTCTCCTTCGTCTCGAATAGCTCTACCTCCGGCTTTCGTGTGCCCTCGTCTAATATTGTGCGCTACTTTGGGGCGATGGAGCGTTGGAATGGGCTGACGGCTGACGATCTGATTGAGGGCGGCGCCGATGCCTTCTTTGCTGACGTGCAGTTTGGCGGTTCGCACCAGGGTGCGGCGGTCAACTTGATCACCGATAAGGTGGACGTGGCCTCCTTCTGCGATACCTGTGTTGCCAACTATGTCACGCTGGTGGAGGGAACGGCAAACACGGTTGGCGCGGTCTATCGCGTGAATGATGCTGCCGACGAGCCTTTCGACAAGTATCCGGGCGCGGAGTTTGTGCTGATTGCGTCGGTGCCGGTGCTCAATGCGCCCTTTGTGGCCAACAGCAGCATGCTCAGCGCCGAAGAGATTCAGGCGCTCCAGGCGGCCTTTACTTCCGATGCGGTTGCGGCAAATGAGCGCATCTTTGCGACCCAGGCCGCGATTGATGCCGGCTTTAAGCCGCTCTTCCGCAAGACGGATGCCGAGCGTTTCTTGGTGATCTCTGACTCGTTCTTCGATCCGATTCGTGCCATGCGCTAGAGGGCTCTTTGGGGGGGGATGATTTTCGGGGGCATGGCCCCCGAACCCCCGCGTGGCGGCTGGACTTTCGGGGGCCATGCCCCCGAACCCCCGCAGGGCGGTTGGTTTTTCGGGGGCCATGCCCCCGAACCCCCATCGGGCGGTTGGTTTTTCGGGGGCCATGCCCCCGAACCCCCGCAGGGCGGCTGGATTTTCGGGGGCCATGCCCCCGAACCCCCGCAGGGCGGTTGGTTTTTCGGGGGCATGGCCCCCGAACCCCCACCGGGCGGCTGGATTTTCGGGGGCATGGCCCCCGAACCCCCGCGTGGCGGCTGGACTTTCGGGGGCCATGCCCCCGAACCCCCATCGGGCGGTTGGTTTTTCGGGGGCATGGCCCGCGAACCCCCGCCGGAAGGCTGGATTTTCGGGAGCCATGCCCCGAACCCCCACCGGGCGGTTGGTTTTTCGGGGGCCATGCCCGCGAACCCCCATCGGGCGGTTGGTTTTTCGGGGGCCATGCCCGCGAACCCCCACCGGGCGGCTGGGTTTTCGGGGGCCATGCCCGCGAACCCCCGCCGAAGGGCTTATGTTCATGCGTATGGGTTCGCATCCCGCATCCCCCATCCCCCATCCCTTTAAGGGCGGACAGAACATTCGCTCGGCAAGTCACGGATAGGTGATTGGGA
>RSAS01000438.1 GCA_003934145.1 Candidatus Viridilinea halotolerans
AGGCCTCCTGCGCCCTGGCGGCTTAGTCGGATTCTTTATCTGAAGAACTATAGGTCTCACGAGCTTGGCTGCCCCTCAAAACCTGCCAGGTGCGCGCCGTTGGATGCTTGGGGGTATGAATGGCGGCTGCACGGAGCGCACCTAGCAGGTCGTTTGTCCGCTTTGCATCAGAAAAACCTTTACACTGCATCCAAAGCTTCACAAAAACTGTATATCTGATAAAGATGCTGCTGGTTTATTCCTCTGGGAGCGCGGGCGGGACGCCCGCGCTCCCAGGGCCACGCATGCATAAACCAGCAGTATCCTACAGAGCGTGCGTGGTCGCTTTTCTCTCCACTCATCACTACATATAGCGCATCATCTCCCGCACACCATACACCCCCACGAGTCCCAGCGCAAGCCCGCGTTGCAGCAGGTACAACCCCTGGGGCGGAAGGCGCACCAAGCCGCCCAAGAGCAGCGTGGCGCTGAGCATGGCCATACAGGGCAACACCCATCCTGCCCATGGATCGAGGGTGGCGGCGAAGTGGGCGGCAAGGGCGGCGAGGATCGGTAGGCTGCCGATGAGCAGCATGCCAAGCGTGCGCAGGCGCAGCGCGGGGCTATCCCAATGCCAATAGCCGATAGCCGATAGCCGATAGCCGGACATGGCGTCCCAATGAGCTTTGGCTCCATTCCATCGGGAGCCGGGGTGAGAACCAAAAGGTGCAACGGCGCTCAACCAGAGGGCGGTGCTGACGAGCAGCAGCGCCTGGTTGAGCGGCGCTTCCGGCCAGGCCAAGAGGCGACTCAGGCCCACGCCACCAACCGCTTCGGCCCAACCCAGGGCGGCAAGTAGCAGCGGCCAGTAGCGCTGGAGCAGGACGCTGCGCGTGGGTTGCTGTTGCAGCCATTGTTGCATGCGCGGCCATTCGAGCAGGCCAAGCGCAACAAAGAGATCGAGGCCGTAGGGGAAGGGACGCGCCGGGGCGAGGGGCAAGAGACTGATGGCTACCAGGGGCGGCAGGAGACTACCAAGCGTTTGGTAAGTGCCAAAGGTCGCAGTCCGCCACGGAATCCGTGCGCACCAATGGAGCCAGCGGGTCACCAGCCATGCCGCCACGATGGCAAAGAGCCCGCCAGGATAGACGAGCAGACGTGGCCACGCCATGCCGAGAGTGCCGAGAAATTCGCCCATGGGTAAGGAGGGAGGAGGGAGGAGGAAGGAGGAAGGAGGAAGGAGGAAGGAGGAAGCAGGAAGGAGGAAGGAGGAAGCAGGAAGCAGGAAGGAGGAAGCAGGAAGGAGGAAACTTTGCGTCAAAAAACCCATCTTATTTGAAAAGTAGTACCCCCTGCCCCACAAGCTCCCGCCGCAAAAAGGCCGCCCGCGCCGCTGCGCCGGGCATATCGCCGTGGAGGCAGATCGTCTCGGCGTGCAGCGGCACGAGTGTGCCGTCATAGGCGCGTACCTGCTGTTCGCGGACGATCATCAGGGTTTGGGCCAGATTTTGGGCGTGATCGAGGATCAGCGCCCCCGCGAGGTGGCGCGGGCGCAGCGTGCCATCGGACTCGTAGGCGCGGTCGGCGAAGGCTTCACGCGCCACCACCAGCCCGGCAGCGCGGCCCACTTCTTCCAACACCGAGTTGGCAAGGGCCACCAGGACGAGTTGGCGATCAAAGGATACCACGGCTTCCACCAACGCCTGCGCCACTATAGCATCAATGGCAGCTTGGTTGTAGAGAGCGCCGTGGGGCTTGACATGGTGCAGGGTCGCTTGTTCGGCGCGCACCAAGGCAGCGAGTGCGCCCAACTGGGCCAAGAGGCTATTGGTAAGCTCGGCGGGGCGCAGCGGCAGCACACGCCGCCCAAAGCCAAGCAGGTCGGGATAGCCAGGGTGCGCCCCGATTTTTACCCCCAACTCGTGGGCCAGACGCACCGTGCGCCGCATTGTATCGGGATCGCCCGCGTGGCCGCCGCAGGCAATGTTGGCCGAGGTGACATGCGGCAAGAGCGCCGCATCATCGCCCAGCGGCCACGGGCCAAAGCCTTCGCCACAGTCGCAGTTGAGATCAATAGGCATGAATTTACACCACCGTAAATTGGAACCTCCAGGATGGTGGGAGGGGCTTTAGGGGAAGGCTTCGCCCTCCCCTAGCCCCTCCCCCTCCAGGGGGCCGGGGGGTGAGGGCCAAAGAGCGCATCCTCATGAGGAATCCGTAGGTATCGGTACAAAAGCCCTCTGTGCATAGGGTTGAACGGTAACGTTGCCACGAACCTTGTCTAACAAAAGAATCTCTCCCGCAAGCGGGAGAGGGGGGGAAGAGAACGCGACTCTTGGTATTCCTCTACGATCTCATCATGAACGCCAAGAATCTCACAGCCTTTCCCCCCTCTCCCACAACGTGGGAGAGGGGCCGGGGGTGAGGGCCATCCGTTGCATCCCAAGAGTGTAACGTAAGGAGCTGCTTTCTGAAACCTTGTCTCAGCATGACAAGGTACCATACCATACAAGTGATCAAACTCATTTCCGATGTTTATATCACCGCGTCGGCATCTCGTAACCCATGCGCTTTTGCGCCATGCGCAGCACGGCGCAACCCGTGCCATGCTTGCCGCAATGAGGGCAGCCGCCAACCATGCGCTGCTCGTGGAGCTCGATGATCGCATGGGCTGAATTCCAGAAGATGTTGCGTGGCCCAACGAGATCGAAGAGGCCGGTGCGCACAAACATGGAGAGCACTTCGGGCTGGAGGGCGCTGAAGAAGACGTCGCCACCGCGCGCTTGCTGCTCTTCGACAATCTGGTGTAACGCCTGCGCCCCCATAACGTCAATCATCGGCACCCCACGCATACTGATCACTAAACTCTGATACTCTTTCGCCGTCGCAAAGGCTTCTAGTACGGTGGTGACACTGCCAAAGAAGACCGGCCCGGTCAGGTAGTAGACGTGAATGCTTGGGCAGATGGCGGTAATCGGCAGGCCGTGGTCTTGTAGCAACTGCGGCTTGACCGTCGAGCTGGTGACGGTGGTACTCGTCGCCGATTGGCGCACATAGACCACCGCCGAGATGGTGATGCCGATAAGTATCGCTTGGGTCAGGTCGAGGGCGGCGGTGGCCAGCATCGTGATCGCAAAGCCGAGAATGGCGTGGCGCAGGCGCGTGTTGATGAAGAAGTGGATGCTTTCCCATTCGTTCATGCGCCAAGCGGTGACGAGCAGCACACCGCCGAGCGCGGCCAGCGGGACGTAACTGAGCAGCGGGGCCAGCACGAGGGCGCTTAGCAGCAGCAGGATGGAGTGGACGAAACTGGTCATGCGGGTCACCGCGCCACTCTTGATCGCCACGCTGGTACGCGCAATCGCCGCCGTCGCGGGCACACCGCCGAAGAAGGGAATGCACATGTTGCCAATGCCCTGGCCAATCAATTCTTGGTTGCTATCGAACGGCTTGCCACTCATCGTCGCCCCCACCGCACCGCAGAGCAGACTCTCAATGGCCCCCAAAGCGGCAATCGAGACGGCAGGGACGAGCAGTTCGCCCATGAGTTGCCAGGGTATTTCACCGAAGGTGAGGCGCTGCTCCAGCAAAATCGTGCGCGGAATAGCGCCAATGCTCGCCACCTCCCAGCCCAGCGCCACACTGAGCAGCGTCGCCAGCACCATGCCCACCAGTGAACCGGGAATGGCCTTGGTGAGACGCGGCAGCAAGAGCATCGTCGCCACCACCACTCCAGCCAGCGTGAGCGTATGCCAATCCGGCATGACGGGATTGGAGGCAAGATAAAACAGCTTCGCCAGCGCATTCTCGCCGTGGGGCATGGTGACGCCCAACACGTTTTCGAGTTGGCCGATGGCAATAATTAATGCAATGCCACTGGTGAAGCCCGCGATCACCGGCGAAGGAATAAAAGCGATGTAACGCCCCATGCGCAAGAGGCCGAGTAGGATGAGCATCAGCCCCGCAAGCAGCGTAGCGACCCACACCCCTTCGATGCCATACCGTCCAGCAATGACGATCAGCACCGCCGACATGGCCCCCGTCGGCCCGCTGATCTGATAGGAGGCCCCGCCGAGGCCACCAATCAGCAGCCCCGCGAGAATCGCCGTCACCAGCCCGGCTGCCGCATCCGCCCCCGAAGCCACGCCGAAGGCCAACGCCAGCGGCAAGCTCACGGCCCCTACCGTCACCCCCGCGAGCAGGTCGCGCTGAAAGGTGGCCCGGTCATACCCCCTAAATTCACGACGCAAAAGGGCGATCAGTGGCAGACGCTGGAGCGTGGCTTGCATAGAGTGCATTCCTGAATACGATAATATGAAAATATTATCATATTTCTATATTTAAGCTAAAAGAGTTTAGCACGCTTGCTGCGTCGTGTCAATCCCGCCGGATCGGGGATCGGGAGAGGGAGCGCGAGGGAACTTGGTTTCCTCGCGCTCCCTCTCCCGATCCGGCGGTTGTCGCGTTGGCCGACAAATATGCTACACTCATGGCAGGAATTTGGATGTGTTGCCGCAACTCGGCTCATTTTGCCTTTATAGGGATGGTTTCAGGCTACTTTACCGTTTAGGCGCATTCAGAGCATTCTGATGCCTTATCCCTATTTCCTATTTCCTGTTTTCTAGCTTCTTTTCTAAACCATGGAGACCTACACATGGAAAAACCCATCCGCGTACTCGTAGCGAAACCCGGCCTTGATGGTCACGACCGGGGGGCGAAAATCATTGCACGCGCCCTGCGCGACGCTGGCATGGAGGTGATCTACACCGGTATCCAGCAGACGCCCCAGATGATTGTGGAGGCTGCATTGCATGAGGATGTAGACGTAATCGGCCTCTCCATTCTCTCAGGGGCGCACATGACCCTTCTGCCCAAGGTGATGCACCTGTTGCGCGAGCAGCAGATGGATGACCTGCTGGTGGTCGCGGGGGGGATTATTTCGGATGAGGATGCCTTGGTGCTGCGTGAGCAACACGGCATCCACGCCGTCTTTGGCCCGGGCGCCTCGACCCACGAGATTGTGCGCTACATCCAGGCCCATGCTGGCAATGAAGGGCGCGCGAGGGAACCAAGTTCTCTCGCATCCTCCTAGGCCTTCCGGCGGGGGCGTGGGGGCACGGCCCCCGAAAACCCCTTCGTCCGGCGGGGGCATGGGGGCACGGCCCCCAAAAACCCCTTCGTCCGGCGGGAGCATGGGGGCACGGCCCCCGAAAACCCCTTCGTCCGGCGGGGGCGTGGGGGCACGGCCCCAATACGTCTCAAATAAAACCTCACAGGTCTGCTCTTCTGCACTGGAACGCCATCAGCAAAGAC
>RSAS01000320.1 GCA_003934145.1 Candidatus Viridilinea halotolerans
CCGCCATTCATACCGCTACCCATCCAACGGCGCGCACCTGGCAGGTTTTGGGGGCAGCCAAAGACTCATGGATGCCTCGCAAGGTGGGTCGGAGTAGGCTCTTGGGAGTAACTAGTGGCTCATGAGACCTAGCAGGTGGGGCGCGGCACAATCTTTGGCATGCCACAAGCGGCTGCACGCGCCCCACCTGCCAGGTCTGGGGCGCTGCTCTTGGTACAGTGGAGTGCATCAAAACTCCGTACACACCAAGAGATACTGCCTTGCCTCAATGTATCGCATGAGAACACAAATGATCTAAATATTATTCTTTATAAAAATGTAAATACATCTACGAAATCTTTCTTGCGTATAGGAGATGTCGAACAAGTCGAAAACCAATGCCATCACTAAGAGGCAGTCGGACGTCGAAGTTCTCAGGTGAATTAGGGCTTCGGAAGGCTGCACGAAGACGGAATTGTGGATCGCCCCATGAACCACCACGTAACACAAAGCTTTTCGATGCAGATACATCACCGTCTTCGCGTCCGTCTTCTGGATCGTATGGATACGGTTGGTAGGTCGATCTTGTCCACTCCCAAACATTACCGGCCATATCCAATACGCCTTCTGGGGTCGCCCCTAAAGGAAAGCATCCGACTGGCGTTGTTCGACGATGCACTTCATTGTAATTGGCTCGCTCCGGATCTGGCCCATCCTCACCCCACGGATAACTCCGCCTTTGCAAACCACGAGCCGCATACTCCCACTCAGCCTCGCTAGGTAATGTGTACACTGAACCATCATTTATGTGATGTGTCAACCAAGCGCAGAAAGCCACCGCTTCGTACCATGACACGCCAACCACTGGGTGATTTGCGTATATGATGCCCAAGTTTGTATCATTCCAATACCGAGGTGCTTGTATTTTAGCTTGTTGCAGCCATACTACACCAAATTTGCTCCACCAAGGGGCAGCAGTATCATATCCACCTACTTCGATGAAAAGCTGAAACTGTGAGTTTGTTACCGGATAACGTGCGATTTCAAATGGGGGAATTTGCAGCAACTGATTATTGATTTCATTATCGAACCGCGTTTCCTCTTTTGATTCGCCCATTAAAAACATCCCGCCTGCAAAAGCAACAAATGGCGGCGGCAGGGTGCAAACACCGGGGCGCGGGTCGCCAACTACGGCAAGCACCGCGCCGCTCTGCACGCGGACGGCGGCGGGTATCGCGGTCGCAGGCTGCTGTTCTAGGATGGTCAGCGCCTCGTGCTGGATGCGTGCAGTGAGTGGCCCTTGGCCCTTAAACTTCTCCAACTCAGTCAGCGCGGCGGCGGCGAGGGCCAAGGCATCGACCCGTTGGCTTGGCGTTCGCCCCCGTTCGATCAACTGGCCCAAAAAGCGCCAGCAGCGATCTTGGCTCAGGTGGCCCGCACAGAGCAGGATCACCTCGCGCCACCAAATATTCTGGTAGCGGTCGAGCAACTCCTCCCAGCGGTCATTCTCAGCAATGAAGCGGGCGGCCAAGAACTCTTGGAAAAAAAGGTAGATGAAACGGAAATGATCCGGCCCGTGTTCGTCCAACAACCCAATATGCACCGGCAACTCTGCCACAAAGTCCCGTGCCGCCGCCTCCGCATCGGGTACGCGCCGCTCGAAGTAGGTCGCCGCTGCACGCACTAACTCGTTGCGGCTTAGAAAGACCCCCTCTTCGCCACGCAGGTGCATGGCGTAGGCGACCGCCGCGAGGAGATCCCGCTTGGGATCGAGGCCCATCTTTAACTCCGGGCGACCACTATAGTTGCCCCGCCGCTGACCGGAGCGATCGGCCTTGCCCCGCCCACCGCGCAAGAGTACCTTGATACACTCCTCATAGAGCGCTGCCCGGTTTTCGGGTAAGACATGGTTGTTGTAGAAGATGACCGCTACCACCGTCAACAGCAGCGGGTTGGTGGCGAGATCGCGCACGCGCCCATTCAACTTCAGCGCTTCCCAGAGATTGTCGGCATAACGTTGGGCTGCCCGCTCCAGATCATCGCCATGCAAGTCATGAAGCAGGCGGTGGAGGCTGCGGCTCCAGTTGGCAATGAAGCGCTGCTGCTGCTCCGTACTCAGATCGGCGACCGTACAGATGCGGAAGCCAGCGTCAATCTGCGCGTCACCCTGGTAGGCAGCGACACGGGCAGTGACGACATAGCGGCAATGCGGGTAGCGCGTAGCCACACTACGCACCACCGCACTCACAAACTCACGATCCTCGCGGCTCACCACCTCATCGAGGCCATCAAGCAGGAGCAGCGCCCGTCCAGTTTCAACCAAGCGCGAAAAGAAGTCAGCAGGCAACTCAAGGGCAAAGCACCGGTAGTATTCAGCCAAACAATCAAGCAACAATTGGGGGTTAGCACCCATCGCCTCGCGCTCACTACACTCGTACTCACTCACAAAGCCCCCAAGTTCACGCAACGGCAGCAGCAGCGGCACCAGCGGTTCATCATGACTCTCATCAGCCAAGCCGAGCTCAGTCAACAGCGCGGCATTCTCATGGAGCACTACCTCCGCCAAGCGTACAGCAATGTATTCTAGTAGGATAGTCTTACCACTCCCAGGTACCCCTAAGACGACCAATCGCGGATGGCGCAAGGCGGTCGCCCAATCCACCGTCTCACTCTGCCAAGTGTCTTGTTGATCGACCGGATCTCTCTTGCCAGTGAATCGTTTGCGCGCTTGCTCAAAAAAGCCCCGCAACCCGCCATGTTCAACCAGTGCATCGGGCTGCGGCTCGTACAGGTTGAGCGAAACATAAATCTCATTCAGCGGCATATCCATCGGGCGATCATCAATCCCGCGCAGATCAATCGTCGCATGGATTGCGTAGAGAAGATTTAGGTAGCGCCGTAACCCATTAGTAAAGTTATTAGTCTCATCTCCACCTTCATAACCACTTGATGCCGTAGAAGAAATAGATGAAAGATCTGCATCATGAAATCTCAACCTCTCCCCCAACGCCGCATACCGCCCCCCCATGCTACGCAGCACCTCAACGGCTAGTCTGGCGAAGTGCGGGTTGGCTGCGTGTAGCGCCGCGACATCAGCCGCGTCGGGGTTGAGGAGCAGGCCGCGAAAGCTGAATGAGCGTCCATGACGTGCGCCGATGAATTGGGCTACGCGCTCGAGGATGCCAAGCTGTTCGGCTACGGGCCGTCCGTCGAGCAGGCGCTCGCGTACGCCGTCGTAGAACTCGTATTGGACTTCATCTACCGAGAAGTCTTCGCCGTACCCGGGGATGCGGCGCAAGAGGCCGCCCAGCATCACTTCAGCAAGCTGGTTGGTGCTGGGATGCTCTATGCTGGCTTGGTGTACTAGGCGCATAATGGGCGGGCTGAGTGGCGCGACCGCTAGGGCTTGGGCGAGACGCCAGGCTGCTTCGGAGGCAAAGAATTTGAAGCGCTCTACCCGCTCTGCGCCGTTGAGTTGCGCCTGTTCGACCGCTTCTTCCTCCGCGAAGCGCTCGGCGGTGAGCCAGAAGCCGGGCATTGTCGCCCGACTGCCGCTGATGAGACATGCCCAGTTGTGGAGCGCCGTTTTGCTCAGGCTGAGTACCGGCAACGGGATGCCTGTGCCTATCCGTTCGGCCTCGCGCAGGGTCAGTTGGGCCGTTGGTGCTGCCGCGCTCGTGGCGCTTACGAGGGCTTCTTCATACATGCCAAGCGTGCTGCGTAGCCAGAGATCGGGGGGTAGCATCTGTAGCAGTGCTACATGGTTCCGTGAACCCCAGCGTAGCAGGAGTTGCTGCACGGCACCGCTTTGCCAAGCGGGGGCTACACAGTCGCTCAGGAGGATGATGAGCCGCCGCCCGCTTGGATCGATGAGTTCGCCTGGGTTGCGTGCCATGCCGCGCTGGCGCTGCCAGCCTGCGCTAAGCTCTGCTCTGGTGCGCTCGCTCGTCGCTAGACTCCAGAGCCGCACGTCGCGGAATGCGCCCATGCGTTCAAGCAGTACGCGCCACTCATCAATTGCTTGCCGCCAGATCGCCATTGATGGGGCGCGATCAAGCACGAGCATGATGTCGAGCCAGCGGGCGGCTTCTGGGCGTAGCACGGGCAACAAAATGCGGCTATCGGCAATCTGCTCGGCACTCTTCTGCTCATCAAGTGTGGAGCGCACATGCGAGGGCACCCGGCGCATCAGTGGCCGCAGGGCGCGGGCCAATGCGAGTTGTTGGCTGAGCGCCGGGCCGCTTGGCAGGGCGATGGGCAGATCGTCGCGCTGTGCGCCAAGCGGGGTCTGTTGATAGCCATGAATCGGCACGCTCTGCTCTGGCACCTCAACCGCTGGCGGGCTATCCGCCAGCGGGGGCGGCGTTACCTGTCCCTCCGCGTGGCTTGAGCGCGGGATCGGGGCGCTGGGTGGGGCGTGATCTCTGCCTTGTGCGGGCATGGGTGGCGGCTCTGCCTCGGGCACAGCCTGCTGGCCTGCTGTTGCGCTGGAAGCGGCGGCTGGAGCGCTCTGCGCCATTCGTGCGGCAAGCAGGTAGATGTCGGCGAGATCCTCCGCCGACGGCGCGATACCCCAACGTTCAAGCAGGCTGATAATGCTCATACCTCGTCTCGCTCATCTTCACCACTGAGGTTGCGAAAGATCGCCCTCTTAAGCTCCTCCCACTCCTCAGGTGGAACATGGCTGCGGCTCACGAGGAAGATCGCCTGGAGCAACTGGTCGGTGGCCAGCACCTGGCCTTCACTCAACTCAAGGAAGCGGCTGATCAGCTCTTGCGCCTGCGCGTCGAGTGCCTCCTCACCCAGATGGGCAGCGACAATGCGCTTCAGTTTGGCCTCATTGGGCTGCTTCAGATCGAGCCGCAGGCAGCGCCGGTAGAAGGCGGGCGGGAACTCGCGCTCGCCGTTGCTGGTGAAGAAGACGATCGGAAAGACGCCGCAACGTACCTTGCCATCGGGAATCTCAATCTCGTCGCCCGTGTCGGCAGGCCGAACGTAGACCGGTTCACGCTGCTCATCCGTCTCCGCCTCCGCCTCCGCCAGTCGCTCAAGCTCAGGAATACTGAACTCGCCCTCCTCAAAGACATGCAGGAGGTCATTGGGGAGATCGATGTCGCTCTTATCAATCTCGTCAACCAGCAAAACCCGTGGCTGCTTCTTTTCCTTCGGGACGGCCAGCGCCGTTCCCAGCGGGCCAAGCCGCAGGTAACGGCCAATCGGCGGGGGAGGCTCGTCGCTCTTACGCAGATTGGTCTCCTGCAAACGCCCAATCGCATCGTAGCGATAGAGCCCGTCGGTGAGGGTGGTGCG
>RSAS01000122.1 GCA_003934145.1 Candidatus Viridilinea halotolerans
ATGCGGGGGAACCAGGTTCCCCCGCACCCCCTTCCTACACGTTTTGGTCACACCCAGCGGATTTTGTTGATTGCCCTGTTGCTTTGTCACCCTGAGCGCAGCGCTATACATTACCCAAAAATTCGTAGGGGCGCAGCAGCGGCCATCCCCCACAAGCTGGTAGGCGTCCAGAGCCTCAAGGCCGCTGCTGCGCCCTGGGGCGATCCGCGCCCGGCACCCCGTGCGCGATCCCAAGGCGCAATGCCCCAACTGGGATCATGGGGCGGCATGAGGGGGCTTGGGGGCGCTCCAAGAAGGGCGTAGCAGCGGCCAAAGGGTACTCTTCTTCCGCATGGTAGCGGGCGATGGCCGCTGCTACGCCCCTACGTGGGGGAAATGGGCCCATGAGGGATACTGCTGGTTTATGCATGCACGGGCCTGGGAGCGCGGGCGTCCCGCCCGCATGCGGGCGGGACGCCCGCGCTCCCAGGGGAATAAACCAGCAGTATCATGAGGGCATTGAATAGGGTGGCTCGCAGGTCGCCCCTCACGGGGACTTGTGGGTAATGTATAGGGGGGGAAGGCATCAAGATGCTTGGCGTTGCCATGCGGTTGTTGGGGAAGCTACCGCCTCCCTCCTTCTCATTCCTCCCCTATGGACTCTTTAGACCCAATGGGTATGATTCACCCATAGTGACATTCGTCCGATTGTCTGCTATAATTGCGCCAGATATTGGTGCTAGTTTTCACAAACTAATGTGTTTTGGGGACGCTGCAACCCGTCAGGACGGCTGCGATGGGTTATTAGCTGGGTGATTGCCCATGAGTGAGCTTATCCTCCACCCGCAAGAGCGTGAACTTGAGGACGTTCGTGAGCGCCTACAATCGGCCCGTGGGAAGCAGTTTTGGCGCTCGTTGGATGAAGTGGCCGCTACGCCGGCCTTTCATGAGTTGCTGAAGCGCGAGTTTCCCGCTGGGGCCGCTGAACTGGCCGCCGATTCGCTGTCGCGGCGTACGTTTCTGAAGCTCATGGGCGCTTCGTTCGCCCTCGCTGGGCTGTCGGGCTGTACGTTTGCGCTGCGTCAGCCCCAGGAGTTTGTGGCCCCCTATGCCCGTGCGCCCCACGAGCAGCGTCCGGGTATCCCCAATTTCTATGCGACGGCGCTGATCCGCGACGGCTTTGGGATGGGGGTGGCGGTCAAGAGCTACGATGGTCGCCCGGTGAAGGTTGAGGGCAATCCCTCCCATCCGGCAAGCCGTGGCGCAACCGATCTCTTTGCCCAGGCCGAAATTCTGCAGATCTACGATCCCGCCCGCCCCGAGACGGTGTCGCGCAGCGGGACGATTAGTACCTGGGAGCAGTTTGTCGCTGCCTTTATGCCTGTCATGGGGTTGCAGCGCGCCTTTGACGGCCAGGGTTTGCGCATTCTGACGCCAACCGTTACGTCGCCCACGCTGGCGGCGCAACTTGATGAACTGCTGGTGAATCTGCCCAATGCCCGTTGGATCCAGTACGATCCCGTGGGCCGCTCCAATACCTACGCGGGCACCCGTGAGGCTTTTGGCGAGCCGCTGGAGCCGCTGTACCACCTTGAGCGCGCCCGCACGATTGTGGCCCTTGATGCCGATTTCATGAGCGAAGGCCCCGCACGGGTGCGTTATGCCCAAGATTGGATCGCTGGCCGCCGTGTGCTCAAAACAACCGAAGCCGTCAGTCGGCTCTATGTGGCTGAACCGGCGACATCCAATACCGGCATTGCCGCCGACCATCGCCTGCCCGTGAAGGGGGCCATGGTCGCGAGTGTCGCTTTTGCCCTCGCCCGCGCCCTGGGAGTCGCCGGACTCTCTGGCGAGGTGGATCTTCCGCCTGCTGCATTGGCTTGGGTGGAGGCTGCCGCCGCCGATCTGCGTAGCGCCGGCCCGGCGGGCCTCGTGCTGGCTGGCGAGAGTCAACCGCCCGCAGTTCACGCCATGGCCCATGCGATCAATGTGGCGCTGGGTGCGTTGGGTACGACGGTGGACTATACGCCGCCCGTCGCTACCGATGCCGCCGATCAGACTGCGGCGCTGCGCCAGTTGGCCGAAGAGCTCAATAACGACCAAGTGGAATTGCTGGTGGTTATTGATAGCAATCCGGTCTACAACGCGCCGGTTGATCTCAACTTCGCCGTCGCCTTCCAGCGCGCCAAGTTCCGCGTGCTGCTCGGCCCCTACGCCGACGAGACGGCGGCGCTGGCCGATTGGTTCATCCCGATGTGCCATACGCTGGAGAATTGGGGCGATGTGCGCGCCTTCAACGGCAGTGTCACCATCATGCAGCCTTTGATCGCGCCGCTCTACGATGGTCACAGCCCCCACCAATTGCTTGCGCTGCTGCTCGGCCAGAGTGTGCGCCCGGCCTATGAGACTGTGCGCGATTTTTGGGCTGAGGCGAGTGGGCTTTCTGGCACGGAACTTGATGATTTCTTCAAGGCGAGCCTCAACGCGGGCGTGGTGGCCAATAGCAACTTCAACGCTGTGCCAGTGAATTTGCGCCCCGACCTGCGCTTCGCCGCCCCCGCCGCGCCGCCCCCTGGCCTAGAATTGGTTTTGCGCCCGGATGGTACGATCTATGATGGGCGCTACGCCAATAATGGTTGGTTGCAAGAGCTGCCTAAGCCGGTGACGCAACTCACCTGGGACAACGCCGCCCTCGTCAGCCCGCGCACCGCCATTCGCCTCTTGGGGCTAACCTTCGATCCGGCCAGCCTCGCCGACGGCAACAACATCAGCGCCCAACGCAACTTGGAAGAGCTTATCGGCCAGAATGGCACCATGGTTGAGTTGCGCCTTGAAGGGCGTTCGCTGAACGTGCCGATCTGGATCGTCCCGGGCCACGCCGAAGATACGGTGACGCTTACGCTGGGCTATGGCCGCGACGCCCAGGCCGGCCCTGTCGCCGAGGGTACCGGCTTCAACGCCTACAGTCTGCGTCTCAGTACCGCCCCTTGGTTTGCCGCCGGGCTGGAGGCGACGCCAACCAATGAGCGCTATCAATTGGTAAGTACGCAAAACCACTGGACACTCGAAGGACGCAATTTCATTCGTGTGGGTGAATTTGAACGTTTCAAAGCGGATCCTAAATACATCGCGCACGAAGTTTACCAAGAAGAGTATGGCAAAGACACTCCCGGCCCCGGCACTGACGGCTACCAGAGTATGTTGCCCGGTGGTGAAGGCGAGTATCTTCCCGGCTACGACTACAGCGTCGGTAACCAGTGGGGCATGAGCATTGAATTGACCGCCTGTATGGGCTGTAATGCCTGTGTCGTTGCCTGCCAGGCCGAGAACAACATCCCGATTGTCGGCAAGAGCGAAGTGGCGAGCGGGCGCGAAATGCACTGGATCCGCATTGATCGCTACTTTGCCGGCAGCGATTTCGACAATCCGGAGACCTACCTGCAGCCCATGCTCTGCCACCACTGCGAACAAGCCCCGTGTGAGCTGGTCTGCCCGGTGGCGGCCACGGTTCACGATGCGGAGGGCTTGAACAACATGATCTACAACCGTTGTGTGGGCACCAAATACTGTTCCAACAACTGCCCCTACAAGGTGCGCCGCTTCAACTTCTTCCAATACACCAACGTGGATGCGCCGAGTCTGCGTTTGGGGCGCAACCCCGAAGTGAGTGTGCGCAATCGGGGCGTGATGGAGAAGTGCAGTTTCTGCATCCAACGCATCGCCGAGACGCGCATTCGCGCCCGGGTGGAAGGCGACCGGCCCATCGCCGATGGCGAAGTGATCCCCGCATGCGCCCAGGCATGCCCGACGCAAGCGATCACCTTTGGCGACATCAACAACCCCGAGGCGTTGGTAACCAAGCGCAAAGCCGAACCGCACAACTACGCCATCCTGGGCCTTCTCAGCACCCTCCCGCGCGTTACCTACCTCGCGCGGGTACGCAATTCCAACCCCACGTTGGGGGAGGAGAGTTAGGGCATTGGGTTATTCGTCTAGCGGCAAGGGAGCGAGGGCGGGACGCCCTCGCTCCCAGGGGAATAAGTAGGGGCACGGCGGCGCCGTGCCCCTACGGTCAACAGTGGTTTTTGCTCCATTGGGGATGGTTTCAGGCCACTTTATCGTCTACGCTACCTAGGTAGTGCCGACTTTAGTCGGCTGAGGTCTTGGGATGCGATGGGAAGCCGACTAAAGTCGGCACTACGATTGTCAATAGGTAGTGCCGACTTTAGTCGGCTGAGGTCTTGGGATGCGATGGGAAGCCGACTAAAGTCGGCACTACGATTGTCAATAGGTAGTGCCGACTTTAGTCGGCTGAGGTCTTGGGATGCGATGGGAAGCCGACTAAAGTCGGCACTACGATTGTCAATAGGTAGTGCCGACTTTAGTCGGCTGAGGTCTTGGGATGCGATGGGAAGCCGACTAAAGTCGGCACTATGGTGGCAAAGCGGAAAAGCCCCTTTCTGAAACCTTGTCTTAGTGCGAAAAAGCCTTGGGCTAACAGGCAGCGACGCGGGGGCTTCGGCAACCTGGCTTCGACAAGCTCAGCCAGCGTAGGGGGGCGGCGCACTCACTCTGTTTCTCACGGGGGCACTGGCCCGCAGACCATTTGGCACTCAGGGCGACCATACGAAATGCTCAGGGGATTCTTATGTCAGGTTTTTCGCTCAAAACCAGCCTCACCCGCATTGCCTGGGTGCCGCTTTGCCTCCTGCTAGCGGCGTGCCATACCGACATGTACGACCAGCCACGCTATACGGCCAACCAACCCAGCGACTTCTTTGAAGATGGGCGGGCCATGCGCCCGCCCCCGGCCAACACTGTGGCCATGGGCACGTTTGACCCCAACTCGGCCATGTTCACCGGACGCTTAGATGGTGATTTGACGGTTGAATTGCCTATGGAATTGACCGCCGAACTCTTAGCCCATGGCGAGACACGCTACAACGCCTTCTGCGCACCCTGCCACGGACTCACCGGCGAGGGCAACGGTATCGCCGCCTACCGTGGCGGCATGGTTGTCCCCTCCCTCCACAACGACCGGCTACGCACCGTACCCGTCGGCTACTACTTCGACGTCATCACCAATGGCCTCAACCGCATGTACAGCTACGCCCACCGGCTCCCCCCCGAAGATCGCTGGGCCGTGGCCGCCTACGTGCGTGCGCTGCAACTCAGCCAACACACCCCAGCCGAAACGCTGCCCGCCGAAGATCGCGCCCAGTTGCCGTAGGGGATAGCCGAAAGCCGAAAGCCGAAAGCCGAAAGCCGAAAGCCGAAAGCCGAAAGCCGA
>RSAS01000431.1 GCA_003934145.1 Candidatus Viridilinea halotolerans
GCCTCCCCCAATCCCCCGCCGGAGAGGAGATTCTTCGGGGGCCATGCCCCCGAACCCCCGCCGGAAGGCGCGCTGCATTGAACATGGTGAAGCCTCTTCCAATCCCCCGCCGGAAGGCGTGCTGCATTAAACATGGTTCAGCATCCACGATCTGCGTGCAGAAACATGCCGCAAGGCGTGCGGAAATTTCCGCATGCCGCTGGTTGAAGCTTCCGCACGGGCTGTTGGTCATCTCCGCAAGCTTCCGTAGTTTACTACACCCAGGCACATTCGCACGAGCTATGGAGGAAGACGATGGAGACACTCATCATCTTTGGGCTAGGCACCGCCGTGCTCTTCACCACCGCCTGGAACTGGCTTGGCCGACGCACCCAGCCCCCGCAGATTATCTATGTTCAGGCCGCAGCGGATGAACCGCGGGGCACGGGCTGCATGCCGCTCATCGTCTTGCTGGCGATCATCTTCTTTGCGCTCCAACTTGGCTCGTGATGCGCTGGAAGCGTTTGGAAAGGCCAAGCCTTCCCAAGCCCTTCCGCGAATTCCAAGGAGTTAATCATGCCAATTGAGAGCAACGATATCACCTTCCGTCCGCACCGCTGGTTCTTCTTCATGGCACTGGCGATGCTCTTGGGAACTGGGCTGGCATGCGTAAACCTCAGCGTCCGCACGCATCCAGCCTGGTTTGTCGGGGCGGCCATCGTTACCCTGCTGGGTGGGCGCATGGCCATGCGCTACCTCATCGGCGCACTGGCGCTGCGCGGCTGCGACTTAGTGGTCTACCAAGGCGCATTTGTGGTGCGGGAGATCACACTACCGCTCTGGACAACGCCGATCGTCATTCACCAGAGCCTGTTTGGGCGGCTGCTTGATGCTGGAACGGTCGAGGTGATGCTCGATGATCGCCCAGTATCTCTGCGCGTAGCGCAACTACGAGCCTTCCGCCGCCTGTTGGCCGAGCGCAAGCTTCAGTTGTTGGCGCTGACCCGCGGTTGGTAGCGCCAGTTGTAGTGTAAGGCTTGTTTCAAACGCGATTGACAGTCTGCCTGGTTCGTAGTAGGGGCTTTAGCCCCGTTACATGCCCATACGGGGCTGAAGCC
>RSAS01000051.1 GCA_003934145.1 Candidatus Viridilinea halotolerans
CCGCGTCTCCGCGTCTCCGCGTCTCCGCGTCTCCGCGTCTCCGCGTCTCCGCGTCTCCGCGTCCCCGCGTCTCCGCGTCTCCGCCTCTTCACTCACGGGTATAACCCGCGGATCATATTCGCTTCGGCCACATGCTGCACCGCCAGCAGATAGGCTGCCGTGCGCAGGGGCAGACGACGCGCTTTGGCAAGCGCCCAGACTTGGTTGAAGGCCCTGACGAGAATGTGTTCAAGGCGGCTATTCACATCATGTTCATCCCAGAAAAAGGCTTGCAGCCCCTGCACCCACTCGAAGTAGCTCACAATCACGCCGCCCGCATTGGCAAGGATGTCGGGCACGACGATGATCCCCCGGTCGCTGAGGATGGCATCGGCCCCCGGCGTGGTGGGGCCGTTGGCCCCTTCGACAATCACCTGCGCTTGGATTCTCACGGCGTTCTTTTCGTGGATCTGATTTTTTACCGCTGCGGGAATCAATACATCACAATCCAATTCCAGCAATTCTGTTCCGCTCAATTGCTCGACGCCGGGCGCATGGTAGCCGGTCAGTTGGCGATGGGACTGGTTGACGCTGTAAGCGCGCATCGCAGGAATATCGAGGCCACTCCCGCAGTAGAAGGCCCCGCTGGCATCGGCAATGCCAACGACACGGCAACCCTGCTCGTGAAGCAGTTGCGCTGCGACGCTGCCCACATTGCCAAAGCCCTGGATCACCACGCGTAGCCCTTCGAGCGAGCGCATCAGTTGGTGCGCCGTTTCACGCACCATCAGGCTTACCCCACGCCCTGTCGCCTCCAGACGCCCTAACGAGCCACCGATCTCGATCGGCTTTCCCGTGATCACCGCCGGGACAGTGTAGCCACGGTGCATCGAGATCGTATCCATAATCCAAGCCATAATCTGGGCATTGGTATTCATATCAGGCGCGGGGATGTCCTTATCGGGGCCGAGCAAGATGCTGATCTCGGTCGCAAAACGGCGTGTAAGCCGTTCCAATTCACCCAACGAGAGTTCCTGCGGCTCCACGACCACGCCGCCTTTGGCCCCGCCAAAGGGAATGCTGACCAGCGCACACTTCCAGGTCATCCACATGGCCAAAGCGCGCACCTCGTCGAGATCCATATGCGGGTGGTAACGAATGCCACCCTTCACCGGCCCACGGCTCAGGTTGTGCTGCACACGGTAGCCGGTGTAGACCTTGGTAGATCCATCGTCTAATTTTACTGGAAAATTGACGGTCAATTCGCGTTGTGGCACGCGCAAAATCGCCCGCACACTGTCATGGAGGCCCAGCAGTTCGGCAGCGGTGTCGAATTGTTGTTGGGCAATGTGGAAAGGATTCTGGTGAGACGCCATTGTCTTTGTACCTCCGATAGCTTGCGGGGGATTTCCTGGGAGAACCAAGTTCTCCCAGCCCCCCTTTGTTTTTGGGGCAGGCCCCAAACCTCCACCAGGGGCGACGAAGCCGCCCCATACGCATGAACGTAAGCCCTTAGCATGCCTGCCGGCGGGGGTTCGGGGGCATGGCCCCCGAAAAAATTCCCCTTCTGGCGGGGTTTTAGGGGCCGCAGGCCCCTAAAGCTCATGCGCATGGGGCCAAGCCCCCGAACCCCACACCAGGGGCGACGAAGCCGCCTCTAAACCAAATCTTTACGCATATAGATCCATTGACCTTGGCCAAAAAAGAGCCACGCCAGGATCGATCGGCGCGTGCGCACGGCATAGAAGCCGCTACGCTGGTAGAGTTCAATAGCGGCGCTGTTGGCCGCGCTGACGTAGAGCCCCAAGAAGTATTTGCCGCGCAGGAGCGCCTCTTGCTCGGCGCGGGCGAGGAGATTGCGGGCAACGCCACTGCGTCGGTAGGGGCTAAGCACCGCTACATCAGTCACAAAGCCCTCGCGCCGCTCGATATTGTGATCGAGCAACGAGAGGGCAAAGAGCGAACGTAGCGCCCGCCAGAGGCCGAGTTGTTCTTGGAAGGCGATTTCGGCAGCATTGGCATCATCACGCAGCATCTCAGCCGTGCGCACGGTTGTGGTGCCAATGACTGCGCCCTCATATTCCGCAACAAACATACCACGCAGGGCCGAAGCGCCCTGCCGCTGCCATGTCGCCGCGAGCGCTGCCGCGCCTCGTTCTGCGCCATCTGGCCCGAACGCACCGCCAAACTTGTCGGCGAATGCTTCGCGGTGCAGAGCCAGAATGAGCGCAATGTCCCCCATACGTGCCGGGCGAATTTGGGGCACGACGGTACTGCTCACGCCATAGTTGTTGGGTCGAGCCGCTGATCCCCCAAAGGCTTGTGAAGAAGCCGCCATAGCGTGCGCTACCTAGTTCATTCAGCACATCGCCGCACACGAGGGTACGGGGGGGCATAGCCCTCTCCATACCCCACCCACCGGCAAGTGAGCGTCAACGAACGTGCCGGATGAACCACTAAGGGAAGCGGATTTTGTTGATTGCCCCGTCGCTTTGTCACCCTGAGCGCAGCGAAGGGTCTCTCTTCGGTCGAAAAGAGATGCTTCGCTGCGCTCAGCATGACGGGCTGCTGGGACACGTAAAAGTTTCCGCTTCCCTAACTACTCACTCTCCGCCGAGAGTTCGTTCACTCGCTTGTCGAGACGACTCGAAATCTCGCGGTACATGTCGCCACGCATACGGGCCGCTTCGAGTTGACGGCGTAGGGTGATGATGTAGATCGCCGCTACGCTTAGAATGACGAACAGCAGAAAGTTTGGTTTCATGGTGCTATCTCTCCCCATAATGGTCTACTCCGTCTCCCATTCTAGCGCAGGCAGGCGCTAGCTTCAAGCCGCAAAGCGTTGGCGCCACGCGCCATAGAGGGCGATGCTGCCCGCGACGGCGGCGTTGAGCGAAGCCAACTGGCCGACCATGGGCAAACGCACGAGGAAATCGCACCGTTCACGCACAAGCCGCGCCAAACCCGCGCCCTCCGCGCCTACTACGAGCGCCAACGGCATATTCAGATCAGTCGTATCGAAAGGACGGGCTGCCTCTTCATCCTCAACGCCTACTACCCACACGCCCTCTTTCTGCAACTCCACAATGGTTTGCGCCAGATTAACCACCATCGCCACGCGTAGATGCTCAGTTGCCCCGCTCGAGGCATTGACCACCGCCGGTGTAATCTCCGCCGCCCGCCGCCCTGGCATCACTACCCCATGGGCCCCCACCACCTCCGCCGTGCGCAGCAGTGTGCCCACATTCTGCGGATCTTGCAGATGATCGAGCAGCAGCAACAGCGGCGGTTCTTGACGCTCTGCTGCCAGCGCCAAACACTCCTCCAGATCGACATAGGGGTAGGGGCCAGTCTCCAACATCACCCCCTGATGATTGGCATCGCGCAATTGACGATCGAGCGCCTGGCGCTCCACACGCTGCACCGCCACCTCAGCCGCCTCCGCCAAGCGGACCAACTCCGCGACCACGCCCGTCTCCTGCACACCACTGGAAATAGTAAGGCGCTGCAGCTCACGCCGCCGCGCCCGTAACGCCTCGCGTACCGCATTACGCCCGTAGAGTAGCTCGTTCATGGTTTCTTTGTCTGTTGTTGCGTCTGGAGGGGATGATTTGCGGGGGCCACGCCCCCGCGCCCCCGCCGCACGGGATGATTTGCGGGGGCCGTGCCCCCGCGCCCCCGCCGCACGGGCAGCAAGGACTCCCCCAACCCCCGACGTTCATGGACGGACAGAAAATGCGTGCGTCGCTACGCAAGAACCGCATTGCAACACCAAAAATCTCGCTGGCTTCGCCCCCTCTCCCGCTTGCGGGAGAGGGGTAGGGGGGTGAGGGCCTTCCAGGGCACCCCTATGACCTATCCGCGACTCCTAGAATCAATGTTTTGTCCGCCCATGAACCCCCCGATGGAAGGATGGCCATGCCGCCCCAACCCGGCTGGCAAGGCGCGGAGAGAACATGGTTCTCTCCGTACCTCACAAGCCCAAGGCATCCTTGATGCGCCCAAACAGACCCTCGTCACGCTCCTGATCATGCTGATCTTCTGGCTCGAAGGTGCGTGCTAGCTCTTGGAAGAGACGGCGCTGTTGCTCAGTAAGACGCTGCGGCACCACCACCCGCGTGACGACGATCTGATCGCCGCGCCCCTGTTGGCGCAAGTAGGGCACGCCGCGCCCGCGTAGTCGGAAGGTCTGCCCGGTCTGCGTGGCAGGCGGAATGCGCAACTTCTCGTTACCATCAACCGTTGGCACCTCCAACTCCTCCCCAAGCGTGGCCTGGGCCACATTGAGGCGCAGTTCAAGGATGATGTCGTTGCCTTCGCGCATGAAGAAGGGATGCGGTTGCACATCAAGCGCCACATAGAGGTTACCGAACGGCCCGTTGCGCGGCCCGGCGTCTCCCTCGCCGCTGATACGCAGGCGCTGGTTGCTGTCAACCCCGGCGGGCACCTTCACCGTCAGGCGGCGTGTCTGGCGCGTGCGCCCCTCGCCGCGACACTCGCGGCAGGGGATGGGAATGACGTAGCCGGCACCCATACACTGATCGCATGTGGTCACCGTCACCATGTTGAAGAGGGGGGCACGCTGACGCACCTCACCGCTTCCACTGCACTTGGGGCAACGCACCGGATCGGTCCCGGCTTCGGCCCCCGATCCTTTGCAACTGGTACAGTTCTCCAAGCGGCGGTACTCAATCTCCTTCTCCATCCCAAAGATCGCCTCTTCAAAGGTGAGACGCAGGGTGTAGGGCAGGTCGGCTCCGCGCTGCGGGCCACGCTGGGTGCGCTGGCCGCTCGCAGCCCCACCGAAGAAGGCATCGAAAATGGTACTAAAGGGATCGGCCCCACCGAAGGGATCGCCGTAGCCCCCATTGCCCATGCCGCCCGGCACGTTATGGCCAAAACGGTCATAGACCGCTCGCTTCTGCTCGTCGGAGAGCACTTCGTAGGCTTCGTTAATCTCTTTGAATTTCCCTTCGGCGTCAGCATCTTTGTTGACGTCGGGGTGATACTGGCGCGCTAGTCGCCGGAAGGCTTTCTTGATCTCGTCTTGACTAGCGCCTTGGCTGATGCCAAGTACCTCATAGTAGTCGCGTTTGGCACCCGTAGTCATAGGCTTTTCCTTTTCATGTCTAGCGCGGGGCGCTAGACGTGAAAACGATAGTTTACATCAATGCGGGGGAACATGGTTCCCCCACGCCCCCGTGGGCGCACGTCCCCCGTGGGCGGATGCGGGAGAACCATGTTCCCCCACGCCCCCGTGGGCGCACGTCCCCCGTGGGCGGATGCGGG
>RSAS01000474.1 GCA_003934145.1 Candidatus Viridilinea halotolerans
TGCAATGCGATTCCAGAAGGGGGCGCACACGTTTTCTGTCCGCCCTTAAACGCCCGACAGGGGGGATGTGCGGGGGCCATGGCCCCGCATGCCCCCGCCGCAAGGCGGGATTCTTTAGGGGCATGGCCCAATACCTTTCAAATAAGGGAGAGCATAGACCTCACAGGTCTTTGCTGATGGCGTTCCAGTGCAGAAGAGCAGACCTGTGAGGTCTTATTTGAAACGTATTGGGGCATGGCCCCAAGCCTCGCCCGACTGCAGGAAGGGTGTGCGAGGGAACCAAGTTCCCTCGCACACCCTTTTCCCAATGGAGGCAAAGCCTCCCCCGAACCTCCACTATGATCTTCGATGTTCTCACCCTCTTCCCTGCGATGTTCAGCGGGCCAACCACCGAGAGTATCCTCAAGCGGGCGCAGCAGGCCGGGCTGATTACAATTCGTCTGCATAATATTCGTGATTGGGCCACCGACCGCCACCGCACCGCTGATGATGCGCCCTATGGCGGTGGGGCGGGCATGGTGATGAAGGCGGTGCCGCTGGCGGCTGCCATTCGTGCGGCGCTGGCCCTTGAGCCGAAAGCGCCGCCCGCGCCGGTGATTTTACTCAGCCCGGATGGGACGCCCTTTACCCAGGCGTTAGCCCACGAGTTGGCCCAGCAGCCGCGTCTTGTGCTGCTCTGCGGCCACTATGAGGGGCTGGATGAACGCGTGCGTGAGGCGCTCGTGACGCACGAAGTTAGCATCGGCGACTACGTGCTCACCGGCGGCGAGTTGGCGGCGATGGTGCTGATTGATGCCGTGGCGCGCTTATGCCCCGGCGTAATCGACGCCGCATCGATCAGCGAAGAGAGCCACAGCGATGGTTTGCTCGAATACCCGCACTACACGCGGCCTGCCGTGTGGGAAGAGCGCCCTGTGCCACCAGTGCTACTCTCTGGACACCATGGCGAGGTAGCGCGTTGGCGGCGCGAAGAGCGCCTGCGGCGTACCCTCGCCCGGCGGCCCGACCTGCTGCCCCACGCGTATGTTGCGGGCCAACTCAGCCAGGCGGATCTACGCTTTCTGGCCGAATTGGGGTGGATGCCGTAAGGCGCGCAGAGCGCCTGCGGCGTACCCTCGCCCGACGGCCCAACCTACTGCCCCACGCGTATGTTGCGGGCCAACTCAGCCAGGCGGATCTACGCTTTCTGGCCGAATTGGGGTGGATGCCGTGAGGCGGAGAGGTATGGCTATGTCAAAGTCGCCTCCCCCGAACCCCCACCGGAGGTGGCTTTGGCATAGCCCCAACATCGGCTAGGCGTTTAGACACAATATCCATCCTATCCCCCAATAATTTTGTACCCCTTGACTCTTGTTCTTCGTCATCCGTCTGATACCATACAGAGTATCAGTAATGTACCAAGCGCATTGATTCAGGGCCTCGGTTGCCCACATTAAGGGGGTGAATACACGTTCGCTACCCGCTCTGCGGCGTTGCAGCGTTGGGGGTGAGCCGCTTCCGGTGTGACAATGTCGTCTCCCCGAAAGATCTAAAAATCTTTAGTTTTTTCGCAACCATTCCGTACGATTTTTCACGCCGTATCTTTCTCGTGGTACACCCGCGTTACGCTGTACTTGTAAGGAGCACTCGATGAAACTGACATGGCACAAAGTAGGTTTAGCAACTGCCGGTGCGTTTGGACTTTGGCTTGCTAGCGGTGGTACCGCCTTTGCTCAAGAGGATATGGTTAGCACCGCCGAGATCGCGGTGGCGATGGATACGTTTTTCTTGCTGATTGCGGCTGCGCTCGTCTTCTTCATGCAGGCCGGTTTTGCGATGCTAACCGCTGGCCTCACCCGCTCGAAGAATACGGCCAACATCCTCTTCAAGAACCTGATGGACTTTGTGATGTGTTCCATCGCCTTCTGGGCGGTGGGTTGGGGTCTCGCCTATGGCACGTCGGCGGGCGGCTTCATCGGCACCGACCAGTTCTTCTTGGGCAACGTGACCGAAGAGGGCAGCGTGCCCCTAATGGGGAGTTGGCTCTTCCAGGTCGTCTTTGCCGGTACGGCGGCCACGATTGTGGCGGGGGCCATGGCTGAGCGCACCAAGTTCACCGCCTACCTGCTCTATAGCTTCATCTTGTCGCTCTTCATCTACCCCGTAGTCGTTCACTGGGTCTGGAGTGGCGCGGGCTGGCTCAACGCGGGCGATGGCACGTGGGGCTTCACCGATTTCGCTGGCAGCACCGTTGTTCACAGCGTGGGTGGTTGGGCGGCCCTGATGGGTGCCATTATCCTCGGCCCGCGTCTCGGTCGCTTCGCTGCCGACGGCAAGGCCAAGGCCATCCCTGGCCACAACATGTCGCTGGCCATGCTTGGTACCTTCATCCTCTGGCTCGGCTGGTTCGGCTTCAACCCCGGTAGCCAGCTCGCCATCGCCTCGCAGGGTAATGCCGACGCGGTGGCCCTTGTCGCCGTCAACACCAACCTCGCCGCTGCCGCTGGTGCGCTTGGTGCCCTGATCACCGCGTGGTTGCGCTACGGCAAGCCCGACCTCGGCCAGACGATCAATGGTGTGTTGGCCGGCCTCGTCGCCATCACCGCCGGTTGTGCCTACGTCACCCCCGCCTTCGCCGTTCTGATTGGCTTCATCGGTGGCCCGCTGGTCGTCTTTGCCGCCGAGATGCTTGAGAAGCTCAAGATTGACGATCCGGTGGGTGCTGTTCCGGTTCACTTGGTTGTCGGTATCTGGGGCACGCTGGCGGTTGGCCTCTTCGCCGCCTACGAAGGCAACACCGGCACCGTCGGCCTCTTCTACGGCGGTGGTGCCACCCTCCTCATCGCCCAACTCGTCGGTGTCCTTGCGATTGGTATCTGGACCGCTGGCCTCGCCGGGGCGATGTTCTTGGCCATCAAGGCCACCATCGGCCTGCGCGTCAGCAAAGAAGAGGAAGAAGCTGGCCTCGACATCGGCGAGCACGGTGCGGTTGCCTACCCCGACCTCGCCCCTGGTCGCCCCTTTTTTATGCCTTGTGGCGAGGGGATGCGAGGGAGCCAAGTTCCCGCGCGCACCTTAACGCAGGGCGTGGGAAACCCTGGGGTTCCCACAGCTTCCACAGCAGGGTGTGGGAAACCCAGGGTTTCCCACA
The DNA here is from genome assembly GCA_003934145.1 of Candidatus Viridilinea halotolerans. Classification (GTDB taxonomy): domain Bacteria; phylum Chloroflexota; class Chloroflexia; order Chloroflexales; family Chloroflexaceae; genus Viridilinea; species Viridilinea halotolerans. The sequence goes on from RSAS01000474.1 coordinate 3,131, forward strand.
GCTTCCACAGCAGGGTGTGTGGGAACCCCTGGGTTTCCCACAGCTTCCACAGCAGGGCGTGGGACCCACAGCTTCCACAGCAGGGTTTCCCACAGCTTCCACAGCAGGGTGTGGGACCCACAGCTTCCACAGCAGGGTTTCCCACAGCTTCCACAGCAGGGTGTGGGAAACCCTGGGGTTCCCACAGCTTCCACAGCAGGGCGTGGGAAACCCTGGGGTTCCCACATGGTTATGAAATTTGGACAAAATGCACAAAAGAATCCCCCTCCTACCTGTTGAATTTATCCAAAGCATCTGCTAGGATAGAGTACAGATAGCTTGCAATGACGCACGCAAAGGGGGAAGACCATGGAAATCTTTTTTGAGCTACAGGGTTTCTTGATCGGGCTGGTTGGTTGGGCAGCAACGGTGTTAATCATTCAGACGGCTGAACGTCTGAATGTGAATGATAAGCGGGCAATGGCGGTCTGTAGTTGGGTACTCTGGATGATCCCGGCGATTGGTACGTTGACGCTGAGCGGCATCCTGACCATCAATACCGCTGCGCTCTACGTGGGTGCCACAACGCTCGCGTTGGGGGCGTTGGTAGTGCTTGGGGCGCTTGCCGGGCCACGCACGCGCCCGTAGGCGGCCCTTCAACGCTGGAAGGGTCGTTCGAGCAGCGTAGCGAAGCCTTCGGCCACAGGGCGTAGCGCTTCCGCGTCGGCAGCGCTGTCTATCACCCAGATCTGGTTGTCTACGAGCAGTTCTAGCGCCACAATTGGCACCATGCGGCGGAGGGGCCAGCCGGTAGCGAGCGGGCGACGGCGCAGGCGCAGGCCACTAATTTGGGCAAAAAAGAGACGTTGGGCGCGTGCGCGTCCAACGTTACTCTTTTGCCAAAAGGTAACCGTACCGGCGCTGCGGTCGCAGACGATGCGATTCTCGGTGGTCAGAATGGCGTAGCCGCCCAGCATGCGCTGGTACCCAAAACTGCCCATGAGGCCGGCGATGGCGGCGGCAAGCGCCGCAACGCCAAAACCCGCCCCACTCGCTGCACTGGCAATACCGCTTAGCGCCAGCGCCAGCCCCAAGATCATGAGGGTAAAACCGCCGCCAATGGTGAGCCGCCCCACAGCGTGGTTTGCATTGGGGCGCGAGGCGAGGTGTAGGTTTGCGTCATCATAGGCCTCAAGCGTATAGTACGGTTCAAGGCCTAAACGCCGCCCAACACGCTGTTCTTGGGCGGTAAGTAGCTGGGTTTCGTTCATACGTAGCAACTCCTTGGCTATGGTATACTGATTCGCCACCGCTCGGCTGCCCACGCCGGGCGGTGTTCTATGAGGCTGTGGGAGTATTGTTGGGGGCGGTCGCCCCCACGAGATGAGGAACAGCAAACAATGGCTACTATGCAGACGTTGGCAGCGCAGACGCGCACAGTTACCGGCAAGAAGGTGAAGCACCTGCGTACCCAGGGCTTGATTCCCGCGACGGTCTATGGCAAGGGCTTTGAACCACAGAATGTCCAAGTCCCCAGTCGGCCCTTTAACCTGCTCTACCGCCAAACCGGCAAGACAGCGCTGATCAACCTGACAATTGATGGCACCCCCTCGGCGGTCTTTGTGCAAGCCCTTCAGCGCCATCCCCTGAGTCGCGATATTATCCACATTGATTTCAAGGTGGTCAACTTGCTCATTGCGGTGCATGTCGAAGTGCCCGTGATCACAATTGGCGAGTCGCCTCTGGTGGCCCGTGGCGATGCCATGATCAACCATGCGTTAGGCATCGTGATGGTTGAATCCTTGCCCGCTGAACTGCCCCAACACATTGAGGTGGACATTAGTGGCCTGACTTCGGTTGAGAAGAGTATCCATGTGCGCGACATTGCACTCAACAGCAACTACAAGGTGCTCACCGATCCCGATGCGGTGTTGATCTCGTTGACTCAGATCCGTGCGGCTGCGGCTGATGAGGCTGCGGATGCGACACCTGCCGCCGAGCCTGAGTTGATCCGCCGTCCACGGGCTGGGGACGAGGCGTAACAGAAGTAGGAAATACCACAAAAGTCACGCTTTCATAGCGATGGAGTGCCGACTTTAACGCTTGGTGTGAGATCGTTTGCAGCGCATTAGAACGCCATCGGCGACAT
>RSAS01000798.1 GCA_003934145.1 Candidatus Viridilinea halotolerans
TCCTCTGTTCCTCTGTTCCTCTGTTCCTCTGTTCCTCTGTTCCTCTGTTCTTCTGCGCCCCTGCGCCCCTGTTCCTTTGTTCTCCTGTTCCTCTGTTCCTCTGTTCTTCCCCTGTTCCCCTGCTTCCCTGTTCCTCACCATGCTCCCCTGGCTACATCAAACCATCCACGACCTCCCGGCGCTCCCCGCTGCGCCATGGCTCAGCCATGGCGAGCAGGAGCGCCTTGTTGCGCTGCATGTCCCCAAGCGGCGCAACGATTGGCTCTTGGGCCGCTGGACGGCCAAACGGCTCACGCAACGTGTTTTGGCTGAAGGGGGCTACCCGTTAGCCCTCGACGCCATCGTTATCACCCCCGCCCCCGATGGCGCCCCTGAACTGAGTTTGCCCCCAAACGTACCAATGCGTCATCACAGCCTCAGCATCAGCCACAGCAACGCCCGCGCCCTCTGCGCCCTGGGGCCACAGGGCAGCGCCATCGGCGCCGACATCGAGCAGATTGTCAACCATCATCCCAGCCTCGTTAGCAGTTACTTCACCGCTGAAGAACAGGCGCTTATTGCTGCAACACCAAGCGCCTTATGCGCTACAATGGTTACGGCTATTTGGAGTGCCAAAGAGTCACTGCTCAAAGCTCTGCGCGTTGGCCTTACTGTCGAGACCCAGCGCGTCACCTGCCTGCCCCAAACCCACGACCTCGCCCGCGCCCAAAGTACCTGGACGCCTCTTGCCGCATCCGCCCCTACCCTCACCAACCTTCCCATTCAAGCTTGGTGGTGGATCTATCAAGGGAGTATCCTGACCATCATTCGTGTGGGTGCGGGAGAACCATGTTCTCCCGCACCCGTATGAGCGAGCCATGCTCGCCCACAAAGAAGAGAGAGGGTGCGCGAGGGAACCAGGTTCCCTCGCAACTCCCCCCATCCATTCAAAGGAGATCCTATGTCTATGGAAGACTTTGTCCGCAAGCTGCGTGAGCGCAAAGCCATCGCCGCAGGCAGCACGAAGGATGTTGAGGCCCAACACAAAAAGGGCCGCCTCACTGCACGCGAGCGCATCAACATTCTTTTCGACCCCGATAGCTTCAATGAAATCGATACGCTCGTGATGCCGCGCTACGAGACCTACATGGGTGGCAAAGATTCGCGCTATGGCGATGGTGTCATTACCGGCTTTGGCCTCGTTAATGGCCGCCAGGTCTTTGCCGCCGCTCAAGACGCCAGCGTCATGGGTGGTTCGCTCGGCGAGATGCACGCCAACAAGATCGTCAAAGCCATGCGCATGGCGCTCAGCTATGGCTGCCCTTTTATTGCGCTTAACGACTCCGGCGGCGCCCGCATCCAAGAGGGCGTGGATAGCCTTGGTGGCTACGCCCGCATCTTCGATGCCAATTGCGAATCCTCCGGCGTCATCCCCCAACTCTCCGTCATCCTCGGCCCCTGCGCCGGCGGCGCCGTCTATTCGCCCGGCCTCACCGACTTCATCTTCATGACCGAAAATAGCTACATGTTCATCACTGGCCCCGAGGTGGTGCGCTCGGTCATGCAAGAGAATGTCAGCCAAGAGGAGTTGGGCGGCGGACGCATCCACGCCACCGAGAGCGGCGTGGCTCACTTCCTCTCGCTGGATGACCGCGAGTGTCTGCTCAAGGTGCGCGATCTGCTCGGCTACCTGCCCGCTAACAATATCAGCGATCCGCCCTACGTGCCCCCACGCGACGATCCCGAGCGGCGCTGTCCTGAACTGGAAGAGATTGTGCCGGTTGATCCGGGCAAACCCTACGATGTGCGCCAAGTCATTGCCAGTATCGTGGACGACGGACGCTTCATGGAGGTTCACGAGCTCTGGGCGCAAAACATGGTCGTTGGCTTCGCCCGGCTCGACGGCTACGTCGTCGGCATCGTCGCCAACCAGCCCATGCACCTCGCCGGCACGATTGACATCAAAGCGAGCATCAAAGCCACCCACTTCATTCGCATCTGCGACACCTACAACGTTCCGATCATCACCCTGCAAGACGTACCGGGCTTCCTGCCCGGCACCAATCAGGAGTATGGCGGCATCATCCGTGACGGTGCCCGCCTGATCTACGCCTACTCCGAAGCGACGGTGCCCAAGCTGATGCTCATTCTGCGCAAGAGCTACGGCGGCGCCTACTGCGTGATGAGCAGCAAAGGGCTACGTGGCGACCTGCTCTACGCCTGGCCCAACGCCGAGCTGGCCGTCATGGGCGCAGCGGGCGCGGTCAATATTCTCTTCCGCAACGAGGTCAAAGCCGCCGCCGATCCCGCCGCCCGTAGCCAAGAGCTCGTTGCCGAATACCAAGAGAAATTCAACAATCCCTACGTCGCTGCCTCGCGTGGCCTGATTGACGACGTGATCGAACCCCGCGACAGCCGCCGCATCCTCGTGCGCGCCTTGCGCGTCACCCTCTCCAAGCGCGAACGCCACATTCCCAAGAAGCACGGCATCTCACCGATGTAGTGGCGAGTGACGAGTGGCGAGTGACGAGTGACGAGTGACGAGTGACGAGTGACGAGTGACGAGTGACGAGGTGCCGCCTCCCGCCTCCCGCCTCCCGCCTCCCGCCTCCCGCCTCCCACCTCTCGCCTCTCGCATCCAAAGGAATCCTCCATGTTTCAAAAAGTCCTTATCGCCAACCGCGGCGAAATCGCCGTCCGCATCGTGCGCGCCTGCCGCGATTTGGGGCTGGCTACGGTGGCGGTCTATGAGCCAAGCGACATGGGCGCACTGCATGTGCGCCTCGCCGACGAAGCCTACATCCTCAATTCGCCCCAGGGCTACCGCGATCCCGAAGAGATGCTCGCCGTTGCCCTGCGTAGTGGCGTAGATGCCATCCATCCCGGCTATGGTCTCATCTCGGAAGACCCTAGCTTCAAACGCGCCTGCGAAGAGGCCGGCATTACCATTGTCGGCCCGACCAGCGAAGTCTCAACCCAAGTGCGCGACAAAGTTGGCGCGATTCAGCGTGTCCAAGCGGCGGGTATGCCCACCACACGCCCCTCAACGCGCACCTTCGGGCCTGACGAGGGGGCCGATCTGCTGGCCGAAGCGCAACGGCTTGGCTACCCGCTCGTGATCAAGTCCTGCGCCGGCGGCCACGGACGCGGCACCGCGCTCGTTCACAACCCCGAAAAGTTGCTCGACATCGCCCGCCGCTCCTCGGCCCAAGCCCAAGCCGCCTACCGCGACGGGCGCATCTACCTCGAAGCCGCCATCATCCCCTCGCGCTACATCGAAGTTCCCATTCTAGGCGACCACCACGGCAACATTATCCACTTGGGCGACCACGACGGCTCGATCCAGCGCAACACCCGCAAGATTATCAGCGAAGCGCCCGCGCCTAATCTCAGCCCCAGCCAGCGCGAAGCCATCTGGACTAGCGCCATCGCCGTGGCACGCCTCTTCGGCCTGCGCGGTGCCTGTACGATTGAATTTGTGCTTGATGGCGCAGGCAACCATTTCTTCAGCGAAGTCAAACCACGCATCCAGGTCGAACACCTCGTCACCGAGATGATTACCCACATCGACGTGGTGCGCGAGCAGCTCCACATTGCCGCCGGCCTGCCCTTGCGCCTCGACCAAACCCAGGTACACCTCGACGGCCACGCCATCTTCTGCCGCATCAATGCTGAAGACCCGTGGCGCAACTACCTGCCCAGCCCAGGGCTGATCAGCGCCTTCCGCCTCCCCGGCGGCCCCAGCGTTCGTGTAGACACCTACGCCTACGCGGGTGCCGAGGTTCCCGTGCGCTACGACTCGCTCCTCGCCAAACTGGTAGTCTGGGGGGCCGAACGGGACGAGTGTCTGCAACGCGCCCAACGCGCCCTGCAAGAGATGCACATCAGCGGCATTCAGACCAATCTGAGCCTGCTGCAACTCCTCATCACCCATCCCGAATTCACTAGCGGCAGCTACACCACCGCCTTCAGCCACCTCAAACTCAACAACCCCACCCCGCCCCCCAGCCAACTCCGCGACCTCGCCGCCATCGCCGCACTCACCTACCTCAATCGCACCCGCGCAGCCCAGTCCACCACCCCCACCGCCTACACCACCGGCTGGCACCGCGACAGCCGCCGCCTGCCCCAGTAAGCCCCCAGGGGGTAGGGGGAACCATGGTTCCCCCTACCCCCTGATTCGGCAAAGGCAGCATGCGCGCCGCATCTGTCGAGGTAACCTTTAGGGGCGTGGGGAACCATGGTTCCCCACGGCATCCCACAGGGGCGTGGGGAATCATGGTTTCCCCACCACATCCAATGCCCTCCCACAGGGGCGTGGGGAAACATGGTTTCCCCAGAAATCTATAAAATCCCATGAGCAAACTCATCATCAACATTGCCGGTCACGACTTCGAAGTCGAAGTCAACAAATCCCCCGACACCGACGGCTTCACGACCGTTTCCGTCAACGGCGAAACGCTACGGGTCGCTATTGCGCCCGAAGCAGCGCCTACGGCCATCGAGTGGGCCATCGTCGGCGAGCGCTCCTACGAAGTTCTCTTCGACCGCGACATGCGCTCGATCCAGTCGGTGCATGGCCATCACGAACTGCGCATCCGCGACCTCGAAGCGGGTGTTGCCCGTCCGCGCAGCGGCGACGGGCGCGTCAAAGCGCCCATTCCTGGCATCATCGCCAACGTACTCATTGAAATGGAGCAAACCGTCAGCGCCGGGCAACCCATTCTCGTCCTCGAAGCCATGAAGATGCAGAACGAGATCACCGCCCCCCGCGCCGGCACCATCACCACCCTCAACGCCCGCCGCGGCCAGACCGTCACCCTCCACGAACTCCTGGTGGAGATTAGCTAAAGGACGTAGGAAGGGAGGATGCGAGGGAACCAGGTTCCCTCGCATCCTCCCCCTGTCCGGCGGGGCGCAGGGCTAGCCCTACAGGTTTTGGTCACACCCTTGTGATAACGGGTTGGCGGCTGTGCCGCCAACCCGTTATCACAAACAGTTTGTTAGCACAAAAAAGTCTTGGGCCGCGCCCCCGCACGGTGGCTGAGCTTGTCGAAGCCCCCGCGCCCCCGCCTGTTAGCCCAGAACTTTTTCGCGCTAAGCCATCGTTCGTAACCAAGTTGCGCTTTTTGCCGCTGCCGCGGCGGGGGTGCGGGCTTGCCCTGAGCCTAGTCGAAGGGGACTGGCCCCCGCACCCCCCCCTTCTGATGGGGGGGTTGCGGGGGGGCCAAGCCCTCCGCACCTCTCGTCAAACGGTAAAGTACATTGCCGCGCAGC